>JBMYOR010000094.1:0-8431 GCA_049599535.1 Bacteroidia bacterium
GAATCCGGTCATTAACAATTTCATGCCAGTTCAGAATTTTAATCGGATAGGCCCGCACTTCTCCTTTATGAACAATAGGCTCTGGCAATATATGGTCAAAGGCCGATATTCTATCAGTTGCCACCATTACTATTCTATCATTATCAAGGGTATACACTTCTCTAACCTTGCCGGTATATTTACTCAACTGCCCCTTAAAATTAAAATGGGTGCTTTCTAAACCAATACTCATTTTTTTAATTCTTATCGTTTTCGTATGCTGTAATTATTCGCCTTACCAAGTTATGCCTAATTACGTCTCTTGTATCAAAATAAACCTGTGCTATACCTTCAATATCTTTTAAAATTCTGAGCGATGTAGGTAATCCGCTTCGGGTTTTATGGGGTAAATCTACCTGTGTAAGATCTCCGTTTACAATAATTTTTGCATCGGGGCCCATTCTGGTTAAAAACATTTTTAGTTGCGCTTCGGTACAGTTTTGTGCTTCATCCAAAATAACAAACGCATTATTTAGGGTTCTACCTCGCATAAAAGCAAGGGGAGCTATTTCAACCACCCTATTTTCAATAAGCATTTTAAGCTTTTCGGCAGTCATCATATCGTCAAGCGCATCGTATAGCGGCCTTAAATAAGGATCTATTTTATCTTTTAAATCACCTGGTAAAAAACCTAAGTTTTCGCCTGCCTCAACTGCCGGGCGCGTAAGTATTATTTTTTTTACTTGCTTTTGTTTAAGAGCCCTTACTGCCAATGCTACGCTCGTATAGGTTTTGCCAGTACCAGCAGGGCCTATGGCAAAAACAAGATCGTTATTGTATACTTTCTCAACTAACTCGTGCTGATGTAGGGTTTTAGCCTTTATTTGCGCACCGCCATCACTACGTAAAATGGCACCTCCCTTTTGCATGGCCAACTCTTTTTTCGATTCGCTCGAGTCGTGACTTAAAATTTCGGCTACTTTCTCAGTACTTAATGCTGAGTGTTTGGTAAGCTTAATCAATAGCAAAAGTTTTTCTTCAACCATGCTTACTTCATCTTCTTCGCCCACTACAACAATCTCGTTGCCACGCGCTACAAATTTTACTTGAGGGTAAGCCCTTTTTAACAGTTTCCAGTTTTCGTTGTTGGTTCCAAAAAGTTCAACGGGGTGCACTTGCTCTAGCAAGAATTTTTTTTCTATCAAATGTGTAAGTCGTTAATAATTTGCATAAAACGCTACAATAAAACGGTGTTGACCAATAACACGTAATTTGGCTCAAAATAAAATAATTTTGCCCGCATTTAAAGCCCTAAAATGCCCATAGCCACTTTAATTTCTGACCTAGGTAATAATGATTACCAAATACCGGCGGTAAAAGGGGCATTATTGGCCGCTAACCCCAATTTAAATGTGGTTGATATTACACATAACATTAAACCTTTTCATTTTGTTGATGCCGCCTACATTTTAACAAACTGTTTTAGGGATTTTCCGGACGGAACTTTTCATTTAATAGGTATTGAAGGCGATTTTTCGAAAAAAAAAGAGTGGATAGTAGCCAAACTCGAAAACCACTTTTTCTTTACTAAAAACACAGGTATACTCTCAATAATTTCTGATAAAAAACCTGAGTGGTGCTTTAAAATTGATACCGCAAAGCGAGATCTTAAGTTTCCGTTTAAAAATATTTTGGCTAAAGCTGCGGGCAAAATGATTCAAGGGCTTAAACCTAACGAGATTGGCCAACCTTTTACTGACCTTGTTAACCGCAGCCTTTTGCAACCTACTGTGTCGAGCTACGGAATTAACGGTACCATTGTTTTTATTACCCCTTACGAAAACGCCATTACCAACATACATCGCAAACATTTTACCAACTTTAAAAAGTTTAAGCTTTGCCTAATACACTACAATAAAACCGAGTATTTCGATAGAATTTTTAACTCTTACCATGATTTACCTGAAGGTGTAGCCGGCTGTTTTTTTGGCGAAAACGGTTTTTTAGAACTTGGTATACACGGCGGCGACTCAAAAAACCTACTTGATTTTATTAAGGGGAAACAGATTTGGATTGAATTTAAATAAATATGATAAACAGAATAGTAAAAATGACTTTTGATAATGAAGGCGTTGAACCCTTTGTAAATAATTTTAATAAAGTTAAAAGCCAAATTCGTGGTTTTAATGGATGCGAGCACCTACAACTTTGGCGAGATGTAAATGAACCCAACACATATTTTACTTACAGCAAATGGCAAAGCGAAAGCCACTTAAATGCCTACCGAGACTCAGTATTATTTAAGGAAACTTGGAAATTTACCAAAGCACTTTTTAGTGCCAAACCTATGGCATGGAGCGTAGAGCAAATGGAGATTTTAGAATAATCTAAAAATGGCTTAATCTTATGAATTTTAAATTGAGCTATATTGCGACAATATGCGCTTATTAGTTTTTACCACTCTAATTATTGTATCCATAAGTACTAAGGCAACCGATTATTTTGGTAGCCGTGGACCCATTGCTCGCTCCCTAGGCGGAGCATCACTAACGATTTCAAATCCCTGGTCGTGTTTTAACAATCAGGCATCGTTAGCCCAAATAAATAATTTTCAAATTGGAGCGGCAGCCACTAGGGTTTATAATATTGATAAGCTCACTATTGCAAATATTGCGTCAGCTATTCCGCTAAAAAATGGTAATGCTACCCTTGGACTAAGTTTTGATCATTTTGGAATTACTGATTTATATGCATTGCAAAGGTTTGGATTATCGCTAAGCAGGTTTTATGGCAAAACTTTTGCCGTAGGGCTACAAATAGAAGGCTTGTACCTAAACATGTTCGATTACGGTAATAAAACTATGCTCAATGCTCATTTGGGCTTTTTATTACTCCCTTCAGATAAATTAAAACTTGGGGTTCAAATTCAAAACTTATTTGGTCAAGTACTTATTGAAAGTATTGACGAAAGGCTGCCCATAATTGGCCGAATTGGCGGAAGTTATAAAGTACATGAAAAATTTAGTATTTACGCTGAAGCCAGCTTTAGCACTAACAGGCCTTCAAAATTGCACTCGGGTATATTATATGACCTAAACGAAAAACTTGCCCTAAGGGGTGGTTTTTCAACCAACGAGCTTGAGTCGAGCTTTGGGCTTGACCTAAAACTAAAAAACGTAACTGTATTACTAGGCTTTAGTTACCATCAATACCTAGGCACAACACCTGAAATGGGCATGTTCTATGCTAAAAAATAGTTATTTCATATTAACTTTTTTAATGTTTTGTAGCGGGGTAATGGCTCAAAACACCAAAGAGCAAATTGTGGCTCAAGTAATGGAGTATTTACTCGAAACTAGCGAAGAAGAACTAGATTTTACTGACCTGCAACAAGATCTACTGGGCCATTTGCAAAAACCAATAAATCTCAATAATGCCGACTTTTATGAATTGAGCCGACTGGGCTTTATAACTGAACCCGAAATACTAGCCATAATTACACACAGAAATGAATATGGAAACTTTTTAGGCACTTTTGAATTACAAGCTGTTGAAGGTCTTGGTAGTGAATCTGCAAGGCTGCTTAAGTATTTTGTAAGCTGTACAGAATATTTAGACAATGAAAAACTTACAATTAATAAAGTGCTCACAGGCAGCGGCGGTGATTTTATTATGCGCTATCGCACCATTTTGCAAGATCAAGAAGGATACAAACTAGATAGCCTGGGCAACAAAGATTATTTGGGCAGCCAGTATCAGCTTTTTAATAGAGTTAGTTACAGGTACAAAAACAAAGTATCGTTGGGCTACACAGCCGAAAAAGATATGGGCGAACAATTTTTCTCAGGCTCGCAACCTGCAGGTTTTGATTACTACAGCGCTCACCTGTATGTTAGTAAAATTGGCAAACTGCAGAGTTTGGCAATTGGTGATTATCAGGTGCAATTTGGGCAGGGCTTAACCCTTTGGAGTGGTTTATCATTTGGCAAAAGTGCCGATGCAATGAACGTGGTACGCCGAGCCCGAAAAATAAGACCCTACCGATCGGTAAATGAAAATCAATTTTTGCGTGGAGCAGCTATTACTTTGGGCAAAGATAAAACTCAACTTAGCCTACTTTACAGTCAAAAAAATGTAGATGGAAACCTTGAAGAAGATACCTTAAACAATGAAGAAAGCTATTTTACAGCATTGCAGATATCGGGTTTTCATAGAACTGAAAATGAAATTGCTGATAAGAATAAAATTAAAGAACAAATTTTTGGAGCCAATATAGAAACCAAGCTTAAGGGCATTACCATTGGCGCAACTCATGTTCAATATAATTATTCTCCCACCTTGCAACGCAATATAAGCCCTTATCAATTCTACGAGTTTAATGGCAACAACCTAAACAATACAGGCGTATATTTTCATGGCTTAATTGGTCGTGTTTATGTTTTTGGAGAAAGCGCACTATCTGATTTTAACAAATCAACCTTTAGTAGCATAAATGGTGCAGTATTATCGCTCAGCAACAAAATAGAGCTTGCAACAATTTATAGATACTACGCTCCACAATTTAACGCCTTGTATAGCGGACCGTTTAGAGAACAAAGCCGGGCAAAAAACGAGATAGGCCTTTACACGGGCATGCACGTAAAGTTTAACGATGCCTTAAAACTCCGCTTATATTTAGATCGGTTTCGATTTCCTTGGCTAAAGTTTAGAACCGATTTACCATCAAGAGGGCATGAGTATTTGGCCGAGCTGAACTACCGCCCCTCTCGCAACTTTGAAATGTACGGCAGAATAAGAACGCAAATAAAAGAGCAAAACATGCCTGATAACGAAACAGCTCTAAATATTTTGGCAGCCCACAATAATACCAGATACAGATTTCAATTCAGATACAAAATCAATAAAGAGTTTATTGCCACTAGCAGAATAGAATACGCCACTTATAAACTTGACAATAAAACCACTGCCAAGGGTGTACTTCTTTTTCAAGACCTTGCGTTTAAGCCCCTTGAAAAGCCGTACTCAATATTGGGTAGGTATGCGATCTTTAATGTTGATGATTACGTAGCCCGAATATATTCTTATGAAAATGATGTGCTTTATTCTTACTCAATACCTGCATATCAAGATCAAGGCATAAGATTTTATATTTTAGGAAGGTTAAAAATTAAACGTAAAATTGATTTATGGCTTCGCTATAGCCAAACAAGCTACTTTAATAGAAATACTATTGGCAGTGGTAATGAATTAATTAGTGGTAATAAGCGTAGCGAAATCAAAGCTCAAGTTCGATTTAAATTTTAAGTTTTAATTACCTAAACAAACAAACGGCTCTAAATCAATTAATATTTTTAGATTTGTCCGCGCTCAATACAGGCATAAATAAGCAAGCATGAAGATTATAGTTATCAGAGCAGTACTTTGGATTTTGATTATCTTTTTAGGATACAAAATTTTTGACGTAGTTTATTCAGACATACATTTTGCAGCACAAAAAGCACGAAAAGAGAGTGCTAGAGCCGATAAGATGGAAAAAATTAGAGAACTACAATTTGTATACCGCGATGAATATAGAAGGTTTGCCAAAAACTGGAATGAGCTAATTGCCTTTGCAGACTCAGGCTATATTAATGTGGTTAAAGTTATTGGAGACCCCAACGATACCGCTGTAGTGGTACAAAGAGACACCACAAAAATTACGGTATTAGACTCAGTATTTGGTGGCAACACTAAAATGATTGATACATTACCCCATATACCTTTTGCCGGAGAATTTGATTCGTTTAAAGTGCAAGGTGATAAAATTAACTTGAGAAGCGTAATGGTAGATGTAATGCAGATTACTGACACTAAACCGATTTTTCAAGACCCCGAACAAACCGAAGCCAATGGACCTGATGAAGAGCCACTACAAATTGGTAAAATGTACACCGCTAATTACGATTTAAATCGCGACCCGCGTCAGAAGTAATTTACAACCTTAGATCGGCTAAGCTCAATAAAGAGCTTTGTGCACAGTGTACTTCCTATAAGGTAGTTTCTAATGCCGGTTTTACGGAGGCCTTGTACCACCCTCAAACCAGTATGTTCATTGCTTTGGTTTCTACCTTAGGAAATCAGTTTAACAATCAAACACCACAAACATTAAATACCGATTGGCTTGCATGGGAAAAGCGGCATAGCTACTCATTGCTAAAACCTAAGGGCTTTTCAATAATACCTTCAATTGCCTTTAAAGGCGAAAACGGCCATCAGTACTTAATTAATAGTGGTATTCAAATTTCGAATAACGACCATATTTCATTTGATGAAATAATTTTGGAGAAAGCCATAATGGTATTTGATCAAAATGGCACCCAAATTAATTCATGCATTTATGCTCAACTCATAAACCAATTGAGCGCATTACAAGCTCAGCACAATAGAGATTTTTTACATTTACATATTGACATTGACGGCATTTTTATATGTGCCTTTAAAAACAGTAAACTACAATTGGCCAACCTGTTTACTTTTAAAGCTAAAGAAGATATACTCTACTATTTGGCAGCAACAGCCAATTCATTTGGTTTAAGTGTTGATAATGATCTTGTTACATATAGTGGCTATTTACGCCCCAAATCATCGCTCAAAAAACTATTAGGTGAATATATTGGCCAATTAAAACCATTAACTATTGGTGCAGGAATTCAATTTGATACAGCAATTAATCCTATACACCAGTTTTATTACGCCGATGTGTTTATTTTGCCCCTATGCGCATTATAAGCGGAACTAAAAAAGGATACAGAATTAAGGCTCCCTTGGGGCTGCCTACTCGTCCAACCACCGATAGAAGTAAAGAGAGTTTGTTTAATATTTTGAACAACTGGTACAATTTTGAAAATTGTGATATTCTTGACATTTATGCCGGAACAGGTAACATTACCTATGAGTTTGCATCGCGAGGAGCAAAAAACATTATCTGTATAGACAGATTCAAGGGCTGTACCGACTTTATTCACTCCGAATGTAGCTTACTTGAGTTTAACCAAGTTCAAGTGCTTAGAGAAGATGTAGTGGGCTTTTTAAAACGATGCCCTGAAAAATTTGACATAATTTTTGCCGACCCCCCATTTGCCACAAAAGATTATGAGCTACTGCATCAATTGGTTTTTGAGCGTGAGCTTTTAAACCCTGATGGCATGTTTATTATGGAGCATCATTCGGTACACGATTTTACTAAACTTCCGCACTTTTTGCAAGCACGCCATTACGGACAAAATGTGATGAGCTTTTATGGCGATGAATAGCCTAAGTTTTACCAAGAATTAGATTGAACTTTTCAATTTCATATATTAATTGATTAAACTTGATTCTTGCTCGGCATATTCCAAGCCTAACACCCATGCCAATTTAGCCTAGTTCTTTATTACACACAATCGAACGTTCTGCCCTAAATCATTTACAATGGCAAACCATACTCTAACTTATGCTTCCCTGCCCTTGTATCAATCTAAGCTGATTATTGCTTACAATTAACTTTCTAATTGCTGATGAAAAAGGGCGCGTTTACTTATACCCCAGGAAATTTCTAAATCAACTTAAGCAGCTGAGTTTGGCATAAGCGCAATATTAGCATTGGTAATGGTGTAAACTGTTTGATGGTATCTGTAGGGAATAAATTATGACTTAACTGGACTAAAATTCAACCTAACATCCCCAACCCCTAAAAAACAAAAAACGGCTTCCGAATGGAAGCCGTTTTATACTTCTGAGTGTGTTTAACTCTATCTTACTAAGGTAATACTACCGGTAATGGTTTCAAGCTCTTCTTCGCCTTTAAACTTGTATTTAAATACATAGAAGTAGGTTCCAGCAGTGGCTCTACCGCCAGCTATTCTATTGGTACCATCCCAGAATTTGTAAACCTGAGAACCTGTAGATTCTTTTTGGTATTTTTCAACGTCTGAGTCTTGGTCTACTTTAGCCATTAACTCACCCCAGCGGTTGTAAATGAAAAGTTCAAATTCGGTGGCTGCTTGTAGCTCCATCTCCCACCAATCATTCTTACCATCATCGTCTGGAGAGAATACATTGTAAACTACAATCTTAGGCTCCACTTTAATTTTCACAAAGTCAAAGTCAGTACATGCTTTTGGATCGTCTCTATTTTCAAAGTCTGAAACCTCAAGAAGTATTTTGTACTCTCCTGCTTCAAATTCATTGTAAACCAATCTGCTCGTATCTGATTTTTCAAATGTGGCAATTGCGTTGGTAGTGTCTGGATATTTATAAATAGTCCACCAATGTTTAACACCATTTTCAGAGTTGTTTAAGAAAGTATAGTTTCCTAAATCTTCGTTACTGTTGGCTTCGTCAATTTCAACATCGGCCATTACGTCTTTTACTCTAATGTCAATAGTGGTTGAATCCGGACAAGTCATCCACTCACCTGTACCTGTTAATGTAA
>JBMYOR010000095.1:0-8424 GCA_049599535.1 Bacteroidia bacterium
AGAAATACCCAAAACTAAAGTTGAAGAAGATGAAGACCTAAGAGACTTTTACATTACACATGATAATTTTAAGGTATACGAAGTTGATTTAGTTGACTTTGAAAACTACTACAAGCGCTTAAACGATAATGAAAAGGCCATAATTGAAAAAGATTTAAATTACTATGAAGTAAAGGTTAAAAACGATGGTGGCCTAGTAATGCCTGTAATTTTAAAATTTGACTACGCTGATGGTACTGATGAAGTAATTAGAATTCCGGCAGAAATATGGAAAATGGGCGACGATGAAGTGAGTAAAGTTTTTCCAAGAGAAAAAGATGTAGTGGCTGTAACACTTGATCCATTTTTAGAAATTGCAGATACTGATAGAAACGATAATTATTACCCGCCAAGAATTGTTCCTACCCGTTTTGAGCTTTTTAAAGGCCGAAGCCAATACGATAGCGAAAACCCAATGCAAAGAGAAAAACGAAACGAGCAGTTAAAAGATTAATACATGTCAATAAAGTTTTTTCAAAAAATTGATGCTGCAAATAATGAGCGCAAAAGCATTGAAAAGCTAGAGAACGGCGAAAAACTTAAAGTATTAGTTACGCAAAATGGCGGCAAGGCCAAAGAGTTGATATTGCCTCTTGCCAATCAGAATGATATTTTTACTAGCTCTGCTTGGGTAGGTTATAGAATTTGGTCAGGTAATAAAGGTGTATTTACGTCTGGCAATCAACATGTTTTACTCCAAAACGAAAAAACCAAAGCCGTTAAAGACTTAGAGCCCAATGGCGATATACTTTACGGAGGACTAAAGGTAGATCAATTGGAGAAAGGGAATATTTTGTGCGGTCAAAAATGGTTACACTTTGAAAAGCAAGATATTTGGAATCAAGTATTTGTAAAGGTTGAAGGGATTTGGCTAATGGCCAACGAAGCCGAACAAGGAGCTGAAAAAAATAGCGGTGCTAAATACATTTTTCCAAAAAACCCGTTTATTAGGTTTATTAGAAAGAAAATGATTGCCATGAACGAGAAAAAATAAAGTAAATTTCTGACTTCTATTTGAAAAATTACTTAAGCCTTAATGCTTAAAATTATAAAGCATAAAAAAAGGAGCTTTTCAGCTCCTTTTTTTTGTTTTATGCATTTTCTAACCAATACTCTTTTAAAGCATCGCGATAGTATTTAAGTTCTTCTCGATTACGAGGGTTGCTGGTATTTTGCAGCAAAGACAACAAGTAATACACCGAATTTGATCCGCGGTCTAGGCCTTCAATAATTGGTTCAAACTCTTCTTCTTCATCTTCTTCATCATCAGGTACATCAATATGAAATCCTTCAAACTCTTCAAGGTGTTCCCAGGTGGTTCTAATAATACGGGTTACCATTGGGTCTTTTTGCTCAATGGCATATGGCCTTAGCTCTTGTAAACCTTCAATAACAGGCTCGCTATTGGCACCTTCATCCAAAACACTCTTTTGAATTCTGTTAATTAGTTTTCTTGCTTCTATGCTTTCCAATGCAATGATATTTTGGGCAAAGCTATCCACTTAGCGCCATTTAAACCAAATAATTGTTTTACTACATGTTAACACAAAAAAAGGCTGCTCTATTGAACAGCCTTTTTAATGATTATTTTTTACAACCAATTATTTAAAAAAGTAGGGCATTAGCATCATAGGCTCATCAAATTGAGTTACCCATTTTACTTGCTGTATCAATTCATATTCTTCAGCACCAATTTCTTCTTTTATCATTTTAGTTTTAACGTTTCCGCCAAGGCTTTTTACCAATTCTTCAAAAGTATCTTTAACCTTAGGGTACTCTTTTACTTGATATTCAGAAATACCTGCTTTCTCAGCAGCAAGCGCAATTGCTTTATCTAATCCACCTAATTCATCAACTAAACCAATTTCAAGAGCCTGAGTACCGGTCCAAACCCTGCCTTGTCCATGCTCATTTACATAAGCAGTATCCATTTTTCGTCCTTCAGCTACGTGAGTAATAAAGTCTACATAAATTCTATCCAATTCGTTTTGAATAATATTCATTTCTTCGTCGCTCATATCTCTATTAGGGTTTCCGAGATCGGCATAAGGGCCTGTTTTAATTCTATCAAAGGTTATTCCTAATTTATCTTCAAAAAACTGCTTAGTACCTGGAATTATTCCTATTACACCAATTGAGCCTGTAAGTGTACTAGGTTCAGCTAAAATCCAATCGGCTTTGCATGAGATATAATAACCGCCTGAAGCTGCAACATCGCCCATCGATGCAATTACAGGTTTACCGGCTTCTTTACAAAGGGCCATTTCTCTTAAAATAATGTCTGATGCTAATGCGCTTCCACCTGGTGAATTTACTCTTAAAACTACTGCCTTAACCTTGTCATCTAATCGGGCTTTTCTTATTGCTGCTGAAATTCTGTCGGCACCAATATTTTGGTCATCGCCCTGCCCCATTCCTATGCCTCCAACTGCATATACTACGGCTACTTTTTCTTTTTGATAAGCAGACTTAATTGTGGTGCTATATTTTTTTACACCTATTGTATTTACGTCATCGTAATCGTCAGCGCCCATAAATTTTGCCACGTGATTTCTAATCTCATCGCGGTACATTAATCCATCAATTAAGCCTAAATCTACTGCATCTTGTGGTTTTCTAATTTTTAACTCAGCAGCTATTGACCTAAGCTTTGCCGAATCAATGCCTCGGCTCTGGGCAACTTCAGCCAAATACTGTGTATAAATAGAATTTAAGAGTGATTTCATTTGTACTCGGTTGGCATCACTCATGTGCTTTTCGCTAAATGGTTCGCCTGCACTTTTAAACTTACCGTGTTTAATTACACGGGGCTCAATGCCTAATTTATCAAAGGCTCCTCTAAAAAACATCATTTCCATCATGGCGCCGTCCATTCCTAAACCGCCAACAGGGTTCATAAAAATTTCATCAGCCAAGGCTGCCAAATAATATGTAGACTCGGTGTAATAATCAGCATAAGCATAAATTGGCTTACCTGATTCTTTAAAATCTACAATTGCTTTTCTAATGGCTTGCAAGCTGGCACTACCGCCTTGGTATACACTTAAATCTAAAAACACACCACTAATGTTAGGATCATTTTTAGCATTACTAAATGTAGCTACAATATCAGTAAGGGCAATTGAAGAGTTATCTTCAAAAGTTGTGGTAAACTGAAAATTGTTTAAGCTATTGCTCAAATCTCTTTCGGCTATAGGCTTTGATAATTCTGGTACAAGCAATGTAGCTTCAGTTATTTGGGTTACTTCAGTATCATTTGATCCGAAAGTGCTTGCTAATGCACCAAAAATGCCAAATACCATTAGCAAGCCAATAGTTAGTGCGAGTAGGGTGCCAAAAAAACTGGCAAACAAAAACTTAAAAAATTGTCTCATTATTTCTATTCTTAATTAAAATCAGTTTGTGTGTTCAAAGGTATACACATATTAAAAGTGGCTAAATGTTATTACAGAAAGGGGAAATATGTGTTCTAAAGGTTAAAAAATGATGACTGCCGTTTGCACAAGCAAAATGCTCATTAACGTAAAATCACCTTTTTTGATAGTGTTTTATGCTCAGTTTGTATTGAAATTATAGCTACACCTTTATAAGCGGTTAGGTTAGGAATAATAACCTTACCACTAACTTGTGCATCAAACAATTTTTTACCACTAACCGCAAATATTTTTAGCTCTCCTTTATAACTACCAAAATCTATGGTTTGGCCACTAACCGTTGGCTCAATGTAAATTCTTGAATTTGATTCAATTGATACCGTAGGCTCAAAAAGCACCTCAATATCATCAACATTTGATTGTTTAAATTGAATATAAGCATTGTAAAGCCCACCTACCGGATAAGATAGTGCCATACGTATTCCCACTTTTTCGCCCGGGGCTAATTTGGTTTTTGGCATTGAATAATCTAAAAGCTCACTATGTTGTACCCCTTCTATATCTAAATCGGCAGAGCCTGTATTTACTATATAGGCAATATATATTGCGCTATCTTCAATTTGTTTTTTAATCTCTAAAATATCATCTACTAATTCTGCTGCAGCACTGGTTTGCCTTGTTTTACCACCTTTAATTGCAATTATTCTATCTAATAACTGTGGCGCATCAACAAAAGGGTTTCTGTTTTTTTGAAGATCATAAATTCCATCATTCCTTTGTTTTTCAAAATCGTTGGGCTCGTTGGCCTTGCTCCATTTTCTAAGTGTATTTTCTTGAGTGCCTAAAAAACCATCGCAATCACCGTAGCGCATTACCATGTAAAGCATGGCTCGGGCCGTGGCTCCTTTTTGCTCATCTCGTGGTTCAAATAGTCCACCACCCAATTTAGAACCGCCTTCTTGCCAAGTTGAATTGGTTACTTCCCCAAACGGATAACTACTTCTGCGAGAATTAGCCGAAACATCAGTTGGAAAAAGATGGTGTATATCAGCTTTCATAGTACTGCTTTCGTTACTGCAAAACTTACTTTGCGGCCATGTGTGTTCACAATTAAAACTATTGTTATTAGCTCCGCTTCGGCTGTTAAACGTAGCTGTTCTACCAGTATATACACATGTAACCTTTCCATTTACATTGTCAAGGTCGCCATACATTTGGTCTCTGGCGCCATTATAGCCCAATGATTTTTGACCCGATGATGTAATATCTTGTAATTCATCTAACAAGTCATCATCCCATAAATCAAAAGTTGAATTGTAATAAGAATTGGCAATTCTTCCGTTTGCTGTAATGTTGGCCGCCATGTGCCATATCTCATTAAAACCTAAAAACAAAGCACCTTTATAACTTACGTTTTGCTTAGGGCTAAAAATTACCCAAATTGAAGTATCAGCTCCCCTAACCAATTTCTTTTTGTTTCTCGAAACTGAAAAACCTTGCCCATAAACCTTAATATCAACATTTAATTCAGTAAATGCACCTAAGTGTACATTTATCTGCTGGCTATCGATTTTACCTACATTTAATTTACCAAAATCTACTTTTGGGTTTACTACATTTTGAGAAAATGCTGTAAAGCTCAGGCTTAAGAAAAAGATTCCAACAATGGTTTTGCCCATACTTTGTAAATTCATTCTTATAAAATTAATTAGTGGGCAATATTACGTCTGGCATTTATGAACCTGAATTGAAAACGACATTTTTATAGTTACTTTCGATTTTTCTTTTGAAATCAAAAACCTTGATAAAAGCCCAGAACATACATAAATCGTACGGCAATTTACACGTATTAAAAGGTGTTGATTGCACCATTACACAAGGCGAAATTGTTTCGATTGTTGGCCCTTCAGGTGCCGGTAAATCAACACTGTTGCATATAATGGGTACGCTAGATCAACCCGACTCAGGCACCATAACATTTGATGGTAATGCGCCAGACTTTAAAAATCGCAAAAAACTATCGGTTTTTAGAAATCAACAAATTGGTTTTGTATTTCAGTTTCATCATCTACTGCCCGAGTTTACAGCACTCGAAAACGTTTGCATACCAGCATTTATAGGTAAAGTTGGTAAATCTGAAGCCGAATCAAAAGCCAAGGAACTTTTAAATATGATGGGGCTAACCAATAGAATTGGCCATTACCCAAATCAATTATCGGGCGGTGAGCAGCAAAGAGTAGCCGTAGCACGTGCTTTGATTAATCAACCCAAAGTAGTGCTAGCTGATGAGCCCAGCGGAAACCTTGATAGCCAAAGTGCCGACGAATTGCATAACTTGTTTTTTAAGTTGAGAAAAGACCTTAATCAAAGCTTTGTGGTGGTAACACACAACGATGACCTGGCCGAAATGACCGACCGAACCCTTAGAATGTTTGATGGAAAAATTATTGAAGAATGAAAGTAGCAGGTATAATTCCCGCCAGACTTGGAAGCAGCAGATTGGCATCTAAACCGCTTCAAATGCTTGGCGGAAAACCATTAATCGTAAGGGTTTATGAAAATGCAAAACAGTTTGGTTTAAACGAATTAATAGTGGCTACCGATCATGTTGACATTGTACATGCCGTTGAATCTGTTGGTGGCAAAGCCTTACTTACACCTAGCGAGTTGCCTAGTGGCACTTATAGGTGTGCGTATTTGGCACCAAATATTAATGCCGATGTAATTATAAACATTCAGGGCGACGAGCCATTTTTACTCACCGAGCAGGTAAATAGCTTAGTTAATGCGTTTAAAACGCAAACTACTGAAATTGCAACTTTGTGCTATGAGCTTAAAAAAGCCGAATATTTAAATAATCCAGCTACGGTAAAGGTTGTAAAAGACATTAATAATAACGCCTTGTATTTTAGTAGGTCTCCCATACCTTACGTAAGAAACTCTGATCAAAACGACTGGATTAATCAACATACATTTTATAAGCACATTGGGGTTTATGCGTTCAGAAAAAATGTACTGCTTAAACTTGCAGGTTATAAGCAAGGTGTACTTGAAAAAGCAGAATCGCTTGAGCAATTAACATGGCTTGAGCATATGCATAAAATTAAGTTGGTTGAAACCCAACACCAATGCTTATCAATTGATACACAAGAAGATTTAAACAAAGCACAAGCGTTTTACAGGTAATTTTTGGTAAAAAGTATGGACAAAAGCACTAACAAAACAAAATACATTTTTGTTACAGGAGGGGTTACATCATCATTAGGAAAAGGAATTTTAGCGGCATCACTTGCTAAACTTTTGCAAGCAAGGGGATATCGCACAACTATTCAAAAATTTGATCCCTACATTAATGTAGACCCAGGAACTTTAAATCCATACGAACATGGTGAGTGTTTTGTAACTGAAGATGGCGCCGAAACAGATTTAGACCTTGGCCATTATGAACGTTTTTTAAATGTTAGAACATCTCAAGCCAATAATGTTACCACCGGCAGAATTTACTCTACCGTAATTTCAAAAGAGCGCCATGGCGATTATTTAGGTAAAACGGTACAAGTTGTACCACATATTACCGATGAGATTAAAGCCAGATTTGCTGCACTTGGCGAAACCGGAGAATACGATATTATTATTACCGAAATAGGTGGTACAGTAGGTGATATTGAATCATTACCTTACGTTGAAGCCATTAGGCAGTTTAAGTGGGAAACCGGTAATTACGATTGCCTTGTAATACACCTTACACTTGTACCTTACCTAAAAACATCTGAAGAGTTAAAAACAAAACCAACTCAGCACTCGGTAAAACAAATGCTCGAAAGCGGCATACAACCCGATATTTTAGTTTGCCGAACCGAATACAGCCTTAGCAAATCAATACGAAGAAAACTTGCCCTTTTTTGCAACGTTAAAATCAACGCTGTAATAGAAGCTATTGATGCATCATCTATTTATGATGTGCCATTGCTAATGCTTAAAGAAAACCTTGACAAGGTGGTGTTAGCAAAATTGAAATTAGCTACAAAAAGCGAACCTCAGTTAAACGATTGGAAAGCATTTTTACAGCGATTAAAAAATCCGGTTTCTGAAGTAAATATTGGATTAGTAGGTAAATACACTGAATTACCCGATGCTTATAAATCGATTATTGAATCACTTAAACACGCAGGTGCTCATAATGAGTGTAAGGTAAATATTGAGCTAATATCATCTGAATACATTAATGATAAAAACGTAGTAGAGAAAATAAGCGAACTTGATGGTGTATTGGTAGCCCCAGGCTTTGGCGAACGCGGAATTGAAGGCAAAATTGAAACCATAAAATACGTAAGAGAAAACAAAGTGCCTTTTATGGGTATATGCTTAGGTATGCAATGTGCCGTAATTGAATTTGCTAGAAATGTTTTAGGCCACAAAGATGCTCACTCAGCAGAAATGAATCCTGAAACTGAGCATCCGGTAATTTACTTGATGGAAGACCAAAAAGATGTAACTGACAAAGGCGGTACCATGCGATTAGGTGCTTACAGTTGCGAATTGAAAAAAGGCTCAAAAGCACAAACTATCTACGGTACCCAAATAATATCTGAAAGACATAGACATCGCTTTGAGTTCAATAATAAATTTAGAGATGAATTTGAACAAGCTGGATTAAAAGCAGTGGGTATAAACCCCGAGCAAGACTTAGTAGAAATTGTAGAGCTTGAAGATCACCCATTTTTTATTGCTTCACAGTTTCACCCTGAATATAGCAGTACTGTTTTAAACCCGCATCAGTTTTTTGTGCATTTTGTGCTAGCGGCAAATACGTACAAACAGAATAATTAATACTAAAAACTGAGTTTGTGATAATTCGTACTTTGCAAAATATCGCTCCAGTTTGCGCATCAAAATGCTAGCGTTTCGCAACATTTGGAGCGCTTCGCGTGTTTTGTTTGGGGATAATTCAACTATTTTATTTGCGTAGGATTGAATCATTCTTTCCGTAGGCAAATCTTTTAAGAAAAAC
>JBMYOR010000096.1:0-3741 GCA_049599535.1 Bacteroidia bacterium
TAATATTCATAATTACAACAACGGCACCAGTAATGATAATAACAATGATAATGATAATAGTAATAATGATAATCATCATAACAACAACAATAATAACAACAATAATGATAGTTATTATAATGATGAAGGTGAGTTTATGGGTTTTATAGCAGTTGAAAATGAAGTAACTGATAGAAAACAGCAAGAAGAGCAAATTATTCAATCTGAGGCCAAGCTTAGTGCGGTAATAAATACTATACCCGATTCAATTTTTTATAAAAATGCAGAAGGCAAATATGAGTTGGTAAACAAAGCTTTTGGCGAGTTAATAGGCCAAAAGCCTGAATACATTACCGGAAAAACTGATAATGACTTGTATTCAACCAACACCGCAGAAAAGATTGTTAAGGATGATAAGGAGCTTTTAACAGCTGAAGGAATTAAAAGGACAGAAGGTGAGGTAAATAAAAGTAAGGGTAAAAAAATACTTATTGAAACCACAAAGCGTACCGTAGTTGATAATAACGGAAAAATTAAGGGGCTTGTTGGCATTAGTAGAGATATAACTGAAATAAGAAATGCTCAGCAAAAAATCATTGAGAGCGAAGAGCGCTTAAAAATCACAACCAATTCGCTAAACATTGGCATTTTTGATTGGGATATTGAATCCAATAATTTGATATGGGACGAATCGATGTACCGCCTATTTGAGGTAAACGAAAAAGATTTTTTAGGCGCCTACGAGGCATTTACCAAATGCGTAATTACTGAGGATCTTGACAGAGTAAATACTGAAGTGGCCCATTCAATTGAAACCGGTGAAAAACTTGATACCAGTTTTAAAATATATTCAGAACAAGGCGAAAAATACATTAAAGCCACAGGTACAGTTTTTTTAAATAAAGAAGGTAATGCTACTCGAATGGTAGGCATTAACTATGATATCACGCCTGAAAAAGAGTCAGAACAAAAGCTAAAAGAATATACATCAAATCTCGAAAAAATCAATTCTGAGTTAGATCAATTTGCTTACGTAGTATCGCATGATCTTAAGGCCCCTTTGCGTGCTATTAATAATCTTTCAACCTGGATTCAAGAAGATCTTGAAGATAGTATGGATGATGACATAAAAGAGCAGTTTAGCTTATTAAGAGGCCGGGTTTTAAGAATGGAAGGCTTAATTAATGGAATTTTAGAATATTCAAGGGCTGGCCGTATTAAGTCTAATAATCAGAAAGTTAACACAGCGCAATTAATAGTTGATTTGTGCGATACTTTAAAAACTCATGACAAAATTGTGTATGAGGTAAATGAAAAAGCACCTAATTTATTTACCGAAAAAGTAGCCCTTGAGCAGGTATTTTCTAATTTAATCTCAAACGCCATAAAATACAACGATAAAGAAATTGCAAAAATCAAAATTGATTTTGAAGATCAGGTAGATTTCGTACAATTTAGCGTAAAGGATAATGGAGCAGGCATAAGTGATAAGTACTTTGATAAAATATTTGTGATTTTTCAAACCCTACAGGCGCGCGATCAATTTGAGAGCACCGGCGTAGGCTTGGCCATTGTTAAAAAGATAATTGAAGATAAAGGAGGGAAAATTTGGGTTGAATCTGAACCAAAATCAGGCGCAACCTTTTACTTTACGTGGCCTAAAGAACAGTTACAACCAATAGAGTTAAATTAAAAATAATAAAATGAGCGGTGATCCAATAAAAATATTACTTGTTGAAGATGATGAGGTAGATGTAATGAACGTGAAAAGAGCTTTTAAAAAAAATAATATTTTAAATCCGCTTACCGTAGTGGGTAATGGTATTGAAGCGCTTGATTATTTACGAACCATTGAGACTAAAGAAGATTTACCAAAAATTATTTTGCTCGATTTAAACATGCCCATGATGGGCGGAATCGAGTTTTTAAGAGAAATTAGGAATGACTCTTTTTTACATAGAATTTCAGTTTTTGTAATGACAACAAGTAATGAGGATAATGATAAAATTGAAGCCTATAATTTAAATGTAGCAGGCTACATATTAAAACCTTTATCAATGGAGCGTTTTATAAACGCGGTTTCTACTTTAAAAAGTTATTGGACCCTTTGCGAATTCCCAGATTAAAGTAGATACATGAATAATTCTATTTTTAAAATTCTGCTTGTAGATGATGATGATATTGATATAATGGCGTTTAAGCGGGCGCTTAAAAAAACAGGTTTAGAGCACCATCTTGAGTTTTGTCATTACGCTGAAGAGGCCATGAATTTGCTAAAACATAATAGTTTTTCATTTGCTTTTATTGATTATCAATTGCCAGGTATTGATGGGCTTGAATTATTAAAGCTTATAAAGGAAGAGAATAACGATTTGCCTGTAGCGGTGTTAACATCACAAGGCGATGAGAAACTGGCGGTAAAAATGATGAAAGCAGGCGCTTTTGATTACTTCCCAAAATCAGAAGTTACATCAGAAAAAATTAGCATGGTAATACACGCCATGCAGCGGCTCATAAAAGAAACACAAGAAAAAGAAAGAGTAAAACAAGAACTTAAGCTCAAAGATGAGTTTATTCAAAAAATAACTCAAGCTTCGCCAAACATTATATTTATTAATGATATTGAGAAAGCTGAAAATATTTATCATAACGATAGAATTTTAGATACATTAGGCTATTCAAGATCTGAAGTAAACAAATTGGGCAACTTACTTTTTAGAAGATTAGTAGACCCTAAAGATTTTGAGTCTTTTAAAAATTATTACATGAGCATTCGCCATGATGTAAAAGATGGCGAAATAACCCAACATGAGTTTAAGTTAAGACACCGAAACGGAAACTGGGTTTGGTTTTTATCAAGAGATATTCCTTTTAAACGAAATGCTCAAGGCAAGGTAAGTCAGGTATTGGGGGCAGCCATAGATATAACCCAACGTAAGCGTGAAGAGCGAGAGCTTTACGAAGCTAAAAAATATGCTGAAGAAGCTGCTGTGGCTAAATCGGAGTTTTTAAGTAATATGAGCCACGAGATCAGAACCCCAATGAATGCCATTATTGGGCTAAGCGATTTATTACTAAAAGAAAACTTGGGTAAGCAGCAGGTAGAAAACATGAAGGCCATTAAATACTCGGCCGATAACATGTTGGTGATTATAAATGATATATTAGATTTCTCAAAAATTGAGGCGGGTAAATTATCTTTTGAATCTGTAGATTTTGATTTAGGGCATATGCTTAATATGCTTAAAAAAACGTTTAGCTTTAGAGCTAAGCAAAAAGGTATAAAGTTTAATGTTATAGTTGACACCAGCTTACCATTGGTGCTTAATGGAGATCCCTACAGATTAAATCAGATACTCACTAATTTATTAGGCAATGCTATTAAGTTTACCGAAACTGGGGGGGTAGATTTAGAAATATCAGGTTTAAAATTAGGAGCTGATTACGTATTTAATTTTAAAGTAATTGATTCGGGAATTGGTATAAGTGCCGAAAAACTAGAAACCATATTTGAAAGTTTTACGCAAGCCCAAGGACATACTACCAGAAAATACGGCGGCACGGGATTAGGCTTGGCCATATCAAAAAGGTTAACTGAGCTGCAAGGTGGTAAAATCACAGTAGAAAGTAAGCCCAACAAGGGATCTGCTTTTACTGTAAGTTTAAACTATAAAAAGGGTGATCCTGAAAACATTGAAGACTCTAAAGAAAGCGATGATTTAGACACCATAATAGGCGCAAGAATTTTAATAGCTGAAGATA
>JBMYOR010000096.1:3751-8286 GCA_049599535.1 Bacteroidia bacterium
ATAAACCAAATGTATTTAAAGCAGTTGGTGAGTAAATGGGGTGTAGATTATACCATGGCAAATGATGGTAAAGAAGCCATTGAAGAGTTTACCGATAAGGACTTCGACTTAATATTAATGGATATTCAAATGCCAGAAATTGATGGTATTAGTGCGACTGAAATGATTAGAAAAAAATCAAAAATTCCAGTAATTGTACTTACCGCCGATGCCATGGAGAGCACAAAAAAAGCCATTACGCAAGCAGGTGCTAATGACTTTATAATTAAACCATTTAAGGGCGAAGAGTTGTTTGAAAAAATAGCGAACCAGTTGGTTCAGGTTTAGCTATTCAATCACCTTAACCTTAAAAGAACCATCTTTTACATCAATATTGTTTTGATCAAGATCAACCAAGTTTAAGGTAAACGTGCCTTCTAAAATATTGTCTTCGTAGTTGGTTACCTCAATAGTACCGCTCGATGTAATGCTTTGAAAAGTAGAATCTGTACCCGTGTACGAATATGTACCAAGGTTTGATGATTCTAAGTCAATTACATAAGTACCTGCTCCATCAAAATCGGCTAATCCTAAAGTTAACTGCTCAATATTTGAAACATTTACGGTTTTAATGGCTTCAATTAAAACTCCATTGATTGTATCTACATTTATAGCATTTACTAAAACACCGGTCCATTCTTTCTCATCTCCGCCAATATTGGCTTTAACAAAATTATCTCCAGTGTCAAAAATTTCTCCACATGCTGTAACAGCTAGCATTGCAATAAGTGCAAATGCAAATAAATTAGAACTATTAAATTTAAACATGGGGCGAAAATAGAGTTAATTGCAAAATTATATGGAGCTAAACTACACAACCTTAACAAATAATAATCTAGTTAATTTGTTGTATGTGTAAGTCAATAACACTTTTAACTGATAAAAGATACTTAGCAAATCAGCCAAATAATTGGTATGTAAACAATATTTTTAAGGATGATGAATTACTCATTGATGCTCTAAAATCAAAAGGTTTTAAGGTATTCAGAACCAATTGGGATAACCCAACTTATAATTGGAACATTACCGATTTGGTACTTTTTAGAACCACATGGGATTATTTTGAAAGGTTCAGAGAGTTTTCGCTATGGCTTAAAAGAGTTAATACATGTACTACTGTAATTAATCCGGTTGATTTAATATACTGGAATCTTGATAAAAAGTATCTGTTAGAGCTTAATGCCAAAGGAGTAAATATTGCTAGCACGGTATTAATTAAAAAGGGCAATAGTATAGGTTTGAGCAAATTATTAGAAAAAACTGGATTTGCAAAGGCGGTATTTAAGCCTTCAATTTCTGGAGCGGCAAGGCATACCTATATTATTACCAAAGCTAACGTAAGTCAGTATGATGCACTTTTTGCTGAATTAATTCAAAACGAAGATTTTTTAATTCAAGAATTTCAAAATAATATTCAGGATAAAGGGGAGGTGTCCATGATGTACTTTGGGGGTAAATACAGTCATTCAGTTTTAAAAACTGCAAAAAAAGGTGACTTTAGAGTACAAGACGATTTTGGTGGTACAGTACAAAACTATATGCCTGATAAAAGCGAAATTGAATTTGGAGAGTACGTGCTTGCTCAAATAAATTCTATGCCCACTTACGCAAGGGTAGATATTTTTAAAGATAATAATACACGCAATGCTTTGGGAGAACTAGAGTTAATTGAACCCGAGCTTTGGTTTAGAAAGCATCCAAAATCTGCTGAAATGTTGGCTAAAACCATAGCGAATCAATATCTTTAGAGCTATGAAAAAAGCCATACGGTTAATAGTAATTTTCAGTATGCTATCGGCAGTAAATGCCAAGGGTAGTGAATACATAAAAACCTATAGATGTTATTTTATTAAGTCATCAAAAAAGTTTAACCATCAGGGTGATTTTTATTATTCAAAAGGCACATCAAACGATACAATCGATACTTTAAAGGCTTTAATTAATAAATCGATAAAAAAGAATGAGACACTATGGGGGTCAGGGTTTTATGCAAAGCCAATTATAATATATTGTAATACATATAAGCAATATTTAAAGTATGCAGGCGAGTATACAGCTGGTATGACCCGCGTTACATCAATTAATACATATTTGATTTTGTGGCGCGGAGGGCTAAGTCTTGACGTAATTGCACATGAGCTTTGCCACGCCGAGCTTTCGGCACGTTTAGGAATTTATAACAGACTACTGCTTATGCCGGGCTGGTTTGACGAAGGCCTAGCCATGCAACTTGATGAAAGAGATGAGTTTAAATGGCTAACCGATACAACCAATTTTTATGAATATTTAAAACCGCTTAGGGGCCATAAATCATTTTGGGATGGTAGCCTTTTTAAGGTTTCGAAAAACTATTGCTATGCTAAAATTGAAGTTGCAAATTGGTTAGGACCACACCCTGCCGAAAAACTTAGCCAATTGCTTAACGGGCTTAACGAAGGCACTAGTTTCACTAAGTTATATGAAAACCTTGACCATAGAAAACCAATATGATTATAGCCATTACTGAGTTTAGATTAAAACGATTTAAGTACTATTACAAGGCTTTAAAGCTTGCCACCAAGGCAGGTATTGAAGCCAAAGAGGCAAAGGGTTTTATATATATGAAAACTGGCGGCAAAGGTTTTATGACGTTACGTACACTATCGGCCTGGGAAACCATAAACCACATGAATGAATTTGTAAAAATGCCTGCACACCTTGAAGCCATGAAAATGGCTCCATTAATTGCTAAGAGTACAAACACCATGCATATAGAGTTAGATGAGATTCCTAAATGGAACGATGCTTTTAAAATGTTAAGTACAAAAAAAAGGTAAACCATATACTAAAGTAGATGTTTTATACAAATGCCTAAAATAATACTAATAATCGCCTTTGCTTATTTATTCTGTTCATTTAGTATTACGTCAAATAATAATATAACAATAACAGTAACTAATATTAAGGAGTCTGATGGTCACATTTGTGTGGCACTTTTTAGTGCAAAAGAGGCAAATGCTTTTCCTGAAGATATTGATAATTTATACCAATATAAAATTGTAAAAGCTAAATCGCCAGCGGTTACCGTAATGTTTAATAATTTACAACAAGGGCATTACGCCTACAGTATTGTTCAAGATTTTAATGGAAATCGGTATACCGATAAAAATTTAGTGGGGTATCCAACAGAACCCTTTGGTTTTTCAACCAATTTTAAGCCGCTTTTTTCGGCACCTGATTTTAACGACTGTGATTTTTTTCTTGATCAAAATCTGGCACATACCATTAAGCTAATTCAATAGCAGTTTATTTGTGCAAAATATTTATTCTGCGCAAAGTATTTCTATTAGCAAATCCGGTAGCGGGCAATGGCAAAACGGCCAAATTTTTACCCCTAGTTGAATCAAGGCTTATTGCTGAAGGCATTGAATACCAATTGTTTTTAACTACACATGATCAATTTGCCGATAAAATAATAAGTAGCAATTTAAATTCAAGTTTTACCGATTTATGGGTTGTTGGTGGTGACGGAACTTTTCATGAAGCGCTTAATGGATTAAGCGATTATAATTTAACTGTAGCAGTAATACAAACCGGTACTGGTAATGATTTTATAAAAGCAATCGGAAAAAACTATACTCCTAAAATAATGCTCGAAAAAGCAATTTTTGCCAAACCCAAACTTATTGATATTGGTGTTTGTAACGGAAAGCTTTTTCATAATGGCATAGGTATTGGTTTTGATGGGGCGGTAGCGCACCGAGCGGCTGAGCTTAAAACCGAAACCAGTGGCTCAGTACTCTCATATTACCGCGCCATTGCCGAGGGTATTTTTAATTACAAAGGCTTTAATATGACTATTAAATCAGATGGTAATAGCGCTGTGGCAAATTCTTTTATGCTTACAGTGGGCAACGGTATTGCATTTGGTGGCGGTATGAAAGTGACACCCAAAGCCAAAATAGACGATGGTGTTTTTGATGTGTGCCACGTAGAAAAAGTTTCGGTGGCAGGTAGGGTTTGGCGCCTGCCTTTTTTAGTGGCTGGTAAGCATACGGCTTTACCAAAAGTGAAATATTTTAGTGCAAAAGAGCTTAAAATATCATCTGACCAACAGCTTACAGCTCATGTAGATGGCGAGATTTTTAAATCAAAAGAGTTTGATATTAAAATGGCTGATTTTAAGCTTTTGCTGAGGTGTTAGTTTTAGATTTTTTATTAAGAAGGTAGTACATAAATGCGGCTCCACCAAATATAAAAATACTAATAAACTGCGAATGGCTCAACCAACCGTCCATAATAAAGCCACGCGCTTCATCTCCTCTAAACTCTTCAATAATTGATCGGCCTACACTGTATAGCATTAGGTAAATAGGAAAAAGCTGTCCGTCGAATTTTTTTCGGCTTTTTACAAAACTTGGAATCAAACCCCAGTAACAAGCTATAACTTTTGAGGAAGTATACACCAAAACCATTGGATGTGTAAATGCAGATAAATGAAAACTAGGTTGTGTGAT
>JBMYOR010000097.1:0-8279 GCA_049599535.1 Bacteroidia bacterium
GATTAGAAACGATGCAATTCACCGTGTCCCGTACTTGTTCGAGATTCCATCGAAATATCTTGTGGCATCATTCCCAATCGCCATAATTTGAATAAAACAGTGGCAAACCGCCAGCAACTAATTTTAAAACAGCCAAAAAAATAGCCATGGCCATGGGAGTACTTTAGTTTTGCCAGCTAATACAACCCATTTCAGCTGCCACTAATTGCTGGCCCAAAACTTCCGCTATGTACACCAAACCAAAGTCTGTAAATCCCAACCACCTTTTAAGCCTTTTTTTAGCCCTTTTCGTATCGAGCTACAGCCTAGCGCAATCGCCTTATTTGGTGAGAGACATTACGCCGGGAGCTGACAATGTTTATCCTGCGCACCTTACTACTTTAGGCAATTCCCTGTATTTCGTAACAAGAGATGCCACACATGGTTTTGAGCTTTGGAAAGCGCAAGGAGATTCCGCTTTTATGGTAAAGGATATTCACCCTAATTCTATTACGGCTTCCATTAGAGAAATAACTGCTGTTGATACTTCGGTATACTTTACCGCTGATGATGATGTGCACGGCATAGAACTTTGGAGGGCTTACGGCGACACCGCCTACATGGTAAAAGACATTACACCGGGCAAGGACAATACACGTCCTTATGGCCTAATTGCTTTAAATAATGCGCTCTATTTTGTGGTTGACGATGGAACACATGGCTCAGAACTTTGGAAAGCGGTGGGCGATAGCGCTTATTTGGTAAAAGACATTTACCCTGGGAAAAGTCACACTAGCCCTACGGAACTCACCATTGTAGGAAACGAGATCTATTTTCTGAGCAACCCTGCGGGCACACACGCTCACGGACTTTGGAAAACGCAAGGCGACTCTGCCATGCGGATTCGGTTTTTTCCTGATAGATATACAGAGCCTAGGAATTTTACAGTGTGGGGCGATACGCTCTTTTTTAGTGCCGATGACAATAGCCATGGCCGCGAACTTTGGAAAGCTTATAATGACACCGCATTTATGATTAGCGATATTAATGTAGGCTCCGATGGTTCAGACCCTTATTACATCACACCTACTGAAAACGCCCTTTATTTTACAGCTGATGACGGAAGCAATGGTCGCGAACTTTGGAAATTTCAAGGAACAAAAGCAACTTTAGTAGAAGATATAAACCCTGGAACGGCGAGCTCTTCCCCTCATACGCTCACTGCCGTGGGAACTGAGCTGTATTGCAGCGCCAACGATGGCACACACGGCGAAGAGCTTTGGAAGGCTTATGCTGACACCGCTTTTCTGGTAAAAGACATAAATCCAGGTTGGTATAATTCTTCATTATTAGAAGTAACTGTGGTGGACAAGAGCATGTATTTTGTATCTCACAATTCCACTTCAGGCACCGAATTATGGCGAGCGCAAGGCGATTCCACGTATATGGTAGAAGATATAAATACGGGAATTGGTGGTTCGTCACCTACTGATATTACAGCTGTAGGCAATGTGCTCTATTTTAGAGCTAATGATGAAGACCACGGCAAAGAACTATGGCGGGTAATTGATAATGAAGCTAGTTTGGTAAAAGACATTTGGCCGGGCAGTAATGATGGCTCACCTTATGGGTTTGAATTGGCTGGCAATGCTATGTATTTCATAGCGAATGATCCCGTAGCGGGTATTGAAATATGGAAAGCAATTCTACCTGTATTTATAAATAAAAGCATGGCTGCCTGTGATGAGATTACACTTGGTAAGGAAGTATATACCAAAAGCGGCGTTTATTTTGATACTTTAAACACAGTAAATAAAGGTGATAGCATTTTGGTGGTAGATGTTACCATCAATAAGTCTGATATTAAAAGCCTTACTGCAAACACTTGTGGCGGTAGTTATAATTTTGCCGGTGAAATATTGACTACCAGTGGCATATATTATGATTCTCTAAGCAAGAAAATTACAGGCTGCGACAGTATAATAAAACTTGATTTAACCATTACTGAGATTGACAATACCATAGAGCAAAACGGTGGTGATCTTATCGCCAATGAAAGCGCTGCAACTTACCAATGGATAGATTGCAGCAATAACAAGCTGCCAATTGATGGCGCTACAAAAAGAAGCTACAAGCCGACCAAAAATGGGGATTACGCAGTTATCATTAGCCAAAATGGCTGCACAGACACTTCGCAATGCGTTTCTGTTACCAACATTTCAGTTCATGATCTCAACCTCAGTCGGGCAGTTTCAATTTATCCAAATCCTACCGAAGGAAATGTATTTGTGCAGCTAGATTTAGCATCAGCCAATACTTACACTTTAGAAATGCGTAATGCGCTGGGCCAATTAATACACCGCCAAAAATTGCAAAATACCCAAACTGAAATAGCCACCAATCACTTAGATAACGGATTGTATTTCATTACTATTTACAGTGCAAAAGAGCAAGAAGTTTTTAGAGTAGTGTTGAAGTAGGTTTTCATTTCTTAAAGAAGCTTGGCTTTTGCTTAAAAACAGATGCTGCACTTCATTATCTCAGTTTGTTAGCAGAGTACCTGACAATTTGAAGCACTTTGCTTTTTGCAAAATGGCATTTTTGAACCTGAGATTTTAATCAATAAAGCTTCAAAGGTTAGTCAACTGCCACATCAAAGTTGTTTGCTTACTTTTTAACAACGATGTTTTATTTGTTTTTCACAAGTCATCAGTTATTCATCGGCATCTTGATGGCTCTCCATTTTTTTCTTCAGCTTTATAAAGGCAAAAGCGGCTACTAGCATTACTAACCCTGTTACAGTAAATACTAATATTTTACTAATGGTTTGTAAGCCGTTTAAATCAAAAAAGAATAACTTAAGCAAGCCCAAAAGCAAAAAGAAAACTCCTTGTCGCTCCAATTTACTATACCGAATATTGAGTGATGACAACAGCAGGAAAATGCCTTGTAAAGCCAATAAAACCGTGCTTATAAATAAAAACGAACTGCTAAACTGAGCTGTGAGACCAAAGAAAGAAATAGCCAAAATACAGTTGAGTAGCATCCACTCTATTTGCTGTGGTTTCAACAACTCTTTAGTGGTGTGCTTTTGCTTTATAGTGAGTAAATACACACTAAATAATGAGAATATATTGATAACAAAGAATTCAAAAACTGATGCATTTGTTATAATAAATAGAAAATTGCCAATAAGTAAAAGCCCATAAATAACATAGGTAATTCGCTGAGCATGCCTTTTAAAAATGTGCTGCGGCCATTTAAAATACGTACCGAGACTTAATCCTAACATTAGAGTTAAAAATCCTGGTAATTCTTCAAAATTTAAAATTGAGTCAAATAACCAGCCTACCGCAATAAACATAATTGGCCAAAATGAATACTCGAATAGTTGGTAATGCAGTAAATAATTCCGCTTGTTTTTTAACTGTAAAAACCTAAAGAGCACCAACGCAAGTGGTAAAAGAGCAGAATTTAGAATACTTGTAGATTCAAATGAGAACACGAGCATGGCCAGCAAAATAAGTAGCGACTCAATTGCATAAACCCTTTTCATAATTACAAAAGATATAAGTCCGTTTGCCAAAAACGAAATAGTTAGAGCAAGCATAAAGTACTCTTGGTAGTGCCTGTAAACCTTTGGTAGTAAAATTATTGGAATGAGTATAAAAAAGATAGTTCTTAGGGTCTGTGGACCTTTTCTGCTCTTAGTTTCAACTGATAGCTTATTATAAATCCATTTGGCAAACCAAAGTAAAGCAAATGAAAGTATTATAACATATTGGGCATACCACTCTTGTTGGCTAAAGCGAATGTTTCCGTTTTCAAGTGCTGAATAAACAATGCTAACTAAAGCAGTAATAGCGATTAAACCCCATGCAATTGATCTTAATACTTTGTTATTAAACTTAACCGCATACACCAAAATAATAATTGCCAGAGAGAAATCTATGGCCAAAGCAGATTCGCTTAGCCACATGTGAAAATTATAAACCCCAATTACAAACAATAACAACGGAATTGTAGAAACCAAAAACCTATCTATCAGTTTTTCGAAAGACAGTATGCTCGATTTATTCTTGTAAAAGAGAAAACGCAAGCCGCCCAAAATAGCAACCGACATTATTAGTATTAAATTGATTTGAGCCTGACTTGTATAATGCAGCTGATTAAACAACAACCACAGCTTACCAAAACCAAGGGCTACGGCCACATAGCCTTCTACCCTAAGTAGCTTATACTTTGTGCTAAAGCCCATATAGGCCAAAAACAAACCTTCTAATGCCCACACGTAACCAAACCCTTGCATGGGTACAACCATTGGTGCCAACGATACCCACAAAAACGACATGCAGGCAGAAACCAAGTTTTTAGTAGGGCCATTAATTTTTCGCCAATATTTTATTAAAATGGCAGAAAAAACTACGGCATTAATAAGCACGGGCAAATACCATATACCATAACCGCAAGAATTTAAAAATAAGCTTGTGGCTACCAACATTGAACTACAGGCTACCACCATGGCTATATCAAAACGTGTGATTTCAGATTTTAGGTTTCTTAATCCGATAAATAGCGCATAATGAATAAACAGCATAAAATACACCTGGGTAATTAGCGTTACCCCAACAAAATCAAACCACGAGCTAATATTGCTATTGCCAAAAACCAGTGCCGTAATTGACGTACTCACCACAAATACAATGTATGTAAAGTTTTGCCACTCAATTTTTTTAAGCACCTGAAATATACCTACCGTTAGCACCATCAAAAAACTAAGGTAAAACCAAGGCTCTGAACCTGATGCTAGGTAAAACGGACTTAATGCGCCGCCTAAAAAACTAACGCTTGCTACAATTTTGGTTTTGAATTGAAGCGAAGCCCAAACAGCCAATACCGTGTTTATGAGAATAAGACCAAAACCTATGCTGGGGTTGCCAAAAACCGGGCTCAATTGCACAAGCGATCCAAGAAAATAAATGAGTAAGTAGTTTGCCGAAATACTCAATCCCATTAAAGCTGAGCCATACTCATCATATTGAGAATCGTGTTTTTGTAATTTTTTTGACCATATAAAAAGAGCTCCTGAAGCAGAAAAGCCCATTATAATTTTCACCAAATTGCCCCATTGTCCGAGCCAGTTTTCGAAACTGTATTGCAATAAAAAACCTAAACCCAAAAGGGTAATAATTACACCACCTGCAGTAAGTAGCAAAAGGGGAAGCTTTTTTTCTCTTTTGTACTGTAAATAAAACTCCTTGATTTTACCATAAGTTTCTCCCAAAGGCCCCAAGAATGCTTCAATTGACTGACCAATGCTTTCTTCAAAAGCTGTTTTTTTAAGGGTACTGCTATCTAATGCATCATCTTCATGGTTGCTTTGGTTTAAAGTTTCACTCCTATTGTCAAAAGTGTATTCGGCTATACTCTCATTATTAGTTTCAGTTTTAAAAACGGGTTCTGTGATTTGCTTTTCAAGCGGTTCAAAGCTTTTATGCTCAACTACCCTTGCAGTATCAGTTGCCAATTCGGCGCTAATCTTATTGATTTTTTGCCTTAATGCTTCGATTTCAGTTCTTGATGTTGAAATTGCCAGTTCAAGGTTTCTTTGCGTTTGGCTAAGGTTGTATTGCAGATCTACCAATTCTCTTTCGAGTTGGCATACGCATTTAGATTTAGCCAAAGGTCTTCCGCAATTGTTACATAAGCTTGTTGACATACAATAGATTAAAAAATCCTGTCAATAATAGGCCTAATTCAGCATGGTTTGTGGTTACCCAAGATTTAAATCTCACGAATTGATTTGGAGTGCTGTTTAAAATGTTCTGCCAAACGAATGAAATCTCACGTTTCTGATCAGCTATAATGGACTTCAGTCCTTCGACCAAGTTAATGGTAAAAACACCCCTGAACATAAGCGAACTTTAAAACTTGATTATTAGAGTTTTGGGTTAGTACAGCTGTCTTTAAAATTGGCAATTTGATTATTAGAGTGATTGAAATCTCACGATTCTGATCAGTTGCAATGATTTTAGGGAAATGATATAGCCTTATTTCCGCCAACCAATATTATTATTAAAACCTAAAACCAACGCTTGCTTGTAGCGCTAGATTGTAGCCAAACTCGCTAAACATCTTTTGGCTTTGGAACATGTCATTTGGGGTGTCGGTTTGTTTGCTGTAGGTAAACACTCCTAGGGTCATGTTGGTACCCAAATACAATCCAAAATTTGGTATTGGATTTACGTCAAAACCGTATCCAGCATTTAGAAACAGATAATTATAGGTTGAAGGATAATACGTATCTCGCTTAATGTTAACATAAGCGGCTCTTGAAAGAAAGTACATATTATACTTATTCTCTAAGCCATTGGGGTAGTGCTTTTCACTTAATTCAATACTCAAAAGCCTTTCTTGCTCAAGATTAAATGGCTGAAAACCTATGCCCAAATCATACTGGTTGTTTCCTTTGGTGTAGCTAAGGTTAGGGATTATTCTGGGAGTGGCAAATTCTCCATTAAAGGCCGTATTTACACTAAAACCCAGCTTGCCAGGTGTGTCAGTTGATTGTGCTTGTGAAGCGAAAGGTAAAAGGCCAATTAGCGCGATGATGATATAATTTCTCATGGCTTTTTCTTTTTGTGTTTTTAATTGTTAGTTATGATTTGTTGGTTGTGTTTTGTGTTGCTATTGTAACTTTTCTTTTTCTATGCAGCGAACTATTCTATTATAAACTCTTCTAAGTTTTAGCCATAGCACTTCTTTTCCGCTGGTATTTACAAACTGCACCACCACTGCATCAATATCGCTATGGTAGCGCGCAATGCTTGTGTAGCCTGGTAGCCAACCCGTATGCTCGTATTCGTAAATCGAAGTGTAGATCTCCTGCTCTTTATCGGTAAGTAGAGTGCCATCAATTAGCGCTCTTAAAAATGTGCCCACGTCTTCAGCGGTTGCCACCATGTTTCCACCAGGTAAAGGGAAATCCCACGCTCTTAAATGTGGTTCCCAATCAATAAGGTATCCTTTCATTATGCTGCTCGTGTCTGAATCTTTGTAGTCTTTGTAAGTGTTTATTAAACCAAGTGGATCTAATATTTCGGTTTGAATATAATCTTGATGAGAGTAGCCTAGAGTTCTATCCATTATCTCACCTAGCAACAAATAGTTAGAGTTAGAATAGCCGTATTTATTATCTGGTTTAAATGCAGCTTCTTTATCATAAACTCTTGCCGCGAATGACATGTAATCATCAAAAGTCTCATCTGGCACCTCTGATTCAAAACCATAATCCAAGATTCCACTTCTGTGTTTTATCATCAATTTTAGTGTGATTTCATTTGCATATGGAATCTTGCCTTCTGTTTCAGGTAGCAGCTCAGCAAGCGTGCTCTCTAATGAAAGCTTTTGATCGGCAACGAGCATTGCAGCAGCGGCAGCCATATAGAGCTTGCTAATACTCGCTATTTTGAATAATGCATGCGGATTTGCTGGAGTTTGTTTTTCTCTATCATCATAACCGGCGCTGTAGTAATAGGATTTGCCACCCTGATTTACATATACAATCATGCCATCAAACCCGCCATCCACGGCTTTATTCATTTCTTCTTGCACGGTTCCGTGTACGTAATAAAGATCTTTAGTACAGCTAACGAATAGGAATAAAAATATAATGAGCGCGAGAGCTATTCTTAATGTGTTGTTTGATTTTTGACTTTTCATGATATTGATTTTTAAAAGTATCTTTCTCTTGTTTTTGGTTGTTATCGTTTTGACGAGTACAAAGAAGCGGCAAGACCATGCGCAACTTTTATGAGCTATGCGTACACTTATATAAAGCTTGAAGATTGTGTAAAAACTATGCAGCAAGCCTATAAATTATGATGCAAAACGTTGATTTTGGCTTGTAAAGACGGGTATTTATTATGCTCATTTCTGAATTTTTCAGAGTGACTTTACCTTGAATCGAAAATCAAAACCATCTGGAATCCTAAGCCCATTATCTAAATTTCCATCAACTTAAACCACATGATGGCCTTAGGTCAGCTGCTTTAGACACCTTATAAAATGAAGGCTTTGAGCGTATTTGAAAACGGAGTTGCTATCGCTTGAATGAATAAATGAAAGCGCCGATTCTCTAGAATTATTGGAGCTACTATAAAATCTTTAATCATTTATAAATAACCTAAAAAAAGCCGAGAACCATCGTTCTCGGCTTGTAATGTTATCGTCTAAACTCGATTTCATAAAAGCACCACCTCAAGATGGTGATTCTAGAACCGAAAATAGTTCTTGCTAAA
>JBMYOR010000098.1:0-8274 GCA_049599535.1 Bacteroidia bacterium
TCAAGATCAGGTGCTGAGAATGTGCCCGACAAATCAAATCGACTGAGGTGACGTAGAAAACTCTGTTGAATGAATTCTAAAATTTCTTGAGAACTCATAAACTCCATCAAAACCACCAACAATCAACCTTTTTAAATAGAGTTCATTGGCAATTCTCATGTAAAGCGGAATATCTAACGCATTATGATGTGTAGTAAATGGCCTTGCTGCCGCACCTCCCGGAATAGGCTGCAAAACTGGAGTTTCAGCTTCGAAATACCCATGAGAATCAAAAAAGTCTCTCATGGTTTTCATAACCTTATTTCTTTTAATAAAAATATCTTTAACGCCAGGGTTCACTACTAAATCAACATAGCGTTGTCTATATCGTTGCTCTGGATCTACAAACCCATCATGCACGTTACCTGAATCATCAACTTTTACAACTGGCAAAGGTTTGATTGATTTGGCAAGCACCGTTAATTCAGTTACGTGTATTGATGTTTGACCTGTTTGAGTTTTAAATACATAACCCTTAACTCCAATAAAATCTCCAATACCAAGTAGCTTTTTAAACACTTTATTGTACATGGTTTTATCCTCGCCAGTACAGATTTCATCTCGGTTAAAATAGCATTGTACTCTGCCGGTTGCATCCATTATTTCTCCAAAAGATGCCTTACCCATAACCCTGCGGCTCATAAGCCTACCTGCTACACATACATCCTGGTAGTTCTTCTTCTCATCATCATACTTTTCTGAGATTTCTTTAGCATGCACATTTACTGGGTAAAGTGCCGCTGGATAAGGATCTATTCCAAGATCCATAATGGTTTGAAGATCTTTTCTTCTTTGGATTTCTTGTTCAGAAAGATGTTGAGACATGACTTTTTTCAAAATTTCGCGCAAAGATAATTTCTTGACTTTCATAGTTGATTTTGAATGTAAATAATTTGGATGCTTATTGAAAAACTACTTTTGCAATAACAAAACGATTACTGATAATACAATGAATAATATTGATAAGGCAGCTAAAATGCTTAGGGATGCGGCTGAAACAAAAATCAGTACTAGCCCAATAAGGGAGCTAATTGGCGATTCTGATCTTGAAGCAGCATATAAAATTCAAGAATTAAATACAGCCGAAAGAATTAGAAATGGTGCGCATTTGGTTGGCCGAAAAATTGGCTTAACATCATTTGCCGTTCAGAAGCAATTGGGGGTTGATCAACCTGATTACGGTATGCTTTTTAGCGATATGGAAATAATCGAAGGTGGTACCATTGCTTGGGACCAATGCATGCAACCTAAAGCAGAAGCCGAAATTGCATTTGTTTTGAATCAAAATATTGACAACGAAAATATCTCGATAGCCCAACTTATTTCAGCAATAGATTATGCTGTTCCTTGTATTGAAATTGTTGGTAGCAGGGTAAAAGATTGGAATATAAAAATTACGGATACTATTGCTGATAATGCTTCTGCCAGTCATTTTGTAATAGGCCATACGCCCAAAAAGCTATTTGATATTAATGTAGTAAAAACAGAAATGTCGCTTTATAAAAACGGAACTCTTGAATCAACAGGCAACGGAAAAGCCTGTATGGGATCTCCTATTAATGCTACATGGTGGCTTGCCAAAGTAATGGCTAAATTGGGTAGAGGATTACAATCAGGTGATTTAGTTTTGGCAGGAGCCCTTGGCCCAATGGTGGCTGCCAACCCCGGAGATGCTTTTGAAGCTGATTTTGGTGCGTTAGGTTCAGTTTCAGTTCAATTTGGAAAAGAAAACAATTAATATGAGTACAAAACATAAATGTGCCATTATTGGCCCCGGTAATATTGGAACTGACCTAATGATTAAGGTAATGCGATATTCTGATATTTTAGAAATGAGCGTAATGGTAGGTATTGACCCTAAATCAGACGGACTAGCTAGGGCTAAACGTATGGGAGTTGCCACTACATCAGAAGGAATTGATGGTTTAATAAAAATGCAAGAGTGGAATGATATTGAATTTGTTTTTGATGCCACAAGTGCAAAGGCTCATGTTTATAATTACAATATCATCAAAAAATTTAAGGGTAAAAGAGTAATAGACCTTACCCCTGCAGCAATTGGACCATACTTGATTCCACCTGTAAATTTTAATGATAATATTGATCTTGATAATGTGAACATGGTAACCTGTGGCGGCCAAGCTACAATACCAATGGTAGCAGCGGTATCTCGTATTGCCAAGGTCCATTATGGAGAAATCGTAGCTTCAATTTCGAGCAAATCAGCAGGTCCTGGCACCAGAGCAAATATTGATGAGTTTACCGAAACTACTTCAAAAGCCATTGAAAAAGTAGGCGGAGCCACACGTGGCAAAGCGATTATTATTTTAAATCCTGCAGAGCCTCCTTTGGTAATGCGCGATACCGTATTTACGCTTAGCGAAATGGCTGATAAAGATGCTATAAGAGTCAGTATTGCTGAAATGGTAGCCGAAGTACAAAAATATGTACCGGGATATGAGCTTCATCAAGATGTTCAATTTGAAGAGATTCCTAAAGATAAACCCGTTTTTATAGAAGGTGTAGGGCATGTTTCGGGTTTAAAAACCATGGTTTTACTGCAGGTAGTTGGTGCAGGACATTACTTACCAGAATATGCAGGTAACCTTGATATTATGACAAGTGCCGCAAAGGCAACCGCCGAGAAAATAGCCCTTTTAAAGGTATCATAAACCGCTCAAAGCTTTCGACGATTTATACTTTGAGTACCCATAAAATAAAAGAGCTTTCAAGGCACAATATTTACAATAACCTTAAACTAGGCCAAGTAATTAGAATAGATGTTTAAGGTTTAATCATTTACTGATGTTTGCAAAACGGAAATATCAATTTATAAAATTGAAATAAACAAAGAGTAAGTTTAGTGTTGAGAAGCTTTGAGTAATACAAATAATAAATTATGAAACTGTATATACAAGATGTAACCCTTAGAGATGGCATGCATGCCATTAGACATCAATATTCAAAAGAAAAAGTATTAGAAATTGCAAAAGCACTTGATAATGCCAAAGTTGACGCTATTGAAATAGCACATGGTGACGGCCTAACTGGTGGTAGTTTTAATTACGGTTTTGGAGCACATACCGATTGGGAATGGCTTGAAGGTATAGCTGAAAATTTGCAGCATGCCAAGCTTACCACCCTCCTATTACCAGGAATTGGAACCATCGAAGACCTTAAAAAAGCAAGAGATTTAGGGGTAGAATCGGTAAGAATAGCAACTCACTGTACCGAAGCTGACATATCGCAACAACATATTGAAGCAGCCAAAAATATGGGAATGGATGTGGGAGGCTTTTTAATGATGGCCCACATGAATACCCCAGATAAATTGGCCCAACAAGCTAAGCTTATGGAGAGCTATGGCGCTGATTGCGTTTATGTAACCGATAGTGCGGGTGCCTTACTTATGGATGATGTTGCAGACCGAATGAAAGCATTTAAAGATGTTCTAGACTCGAATACAGAAATAGGAATCCACTGCCATCATAATTTAGGTTTGGGAGTTTCTAATACCGTTGTAGCAATGCAACATGGCGCCACTAGGCTAGATGCCAGCTTGGCGGGAATGGGTGCTGGAGCAGGAAACTGCCCACTTGAAGTGTTGATTGCAGTTTTAAATAAAATGGATGCTGAGCATAACACTAACCTTTACAAACTCGTGGATGCTGCAGATGATTTAATTCGCCCTTTACAAACCAGACCTGTTAGAGTAGACCGTGAGACCTTAAGTTTGGGGTATGCTGGGGTATATTCAAGCTTTTTACTACACAGTGAAAAAGCTGCTGAACGCTACGGCCTTGACACTAGAGAAATATTAGAAGAACTAGGTAAACGTAAAATGGTAGGCGGACAAGAAGATATGATTGTTGATGTGGCTTTGGATATGAAAAAGCGATAGAATTAGCTTTTTTCAACAGCTTCCTTTACCGAACCATAGGTTTTAACGGGTGAATTTTTTTGATTAAAAATACCCGCATTTTCAATCATATCTTCAACCTGCCCTACCATATTGGCTATTTTTAGTTCTATACCAATCTCTAATGTATATTGGTACACATCATTTAAAACTGATAAACCAGTGCTATCAATATCATGCATGTTGCTAGCATCAAGTACCAAATAGGCTACTTTATCCTTTTTGGCTTCAATTTTTTCAATTACACAATCTTTAAAGTATACTGAATTACCAAAATACAATTGATCATCGAATCGTATAATAATATGATTTTCAATGGGTTCAAGGTGATTGTAACGTGATGTACTTCTAAAGTAATTAGAATTTGGTAGTTTTCCGAGCTCAACAATATTTGGTCGTGAGCTTCGGTACAATACTGTTACTATCGATAAACTAAATCCTAAAAGCACTCCTACTTCAATGCCTAATATTAAAGTGCCTAAAAAGGTAACAATAAGCATTGTGAAATCTCGTTTGTGTACTTTCCAGAGCCTAATAGCCTCTTCAATATCAAAAAGATTTTTTATAGCCAACAAAATTATTGATGCCAATACAGCAATCGGCAAATGCTTAAATAATGGAGTTAAAAATAAGAGAGATAAAAGGACAATTAGTGCTGCAAAAATCGAAGCCAAACCCGTTTGTGCTTTTGAACCATAGTTTACAGCTGACCTGCTAAAGCTACCAGAAGTGGGCATAGATTGTGTAAATGAGCCAAAAATGTTAGCTATACCCAGTGCAAAAAGCTCTTGATTGTTTTTTATTTTATACTTTTTGCTTTTACCCTCGTAAGCTTTTGCAATGCCAAGGCTTTCAACTATGCTAATAGCCGTAACAGTAAGTACAGTAGGTAATAGTGCCCTCACGTTTTCAAACGAATATTTAGGTATATTAAATTCAGGCAAGCCATCTGGCACTATACCAACTACCTTTATTCCCAAAGCTTTAAAATCAAATAACCATGAAAGCAGCGTTGAAATAACTACAATGATTAGAGCTGCTGGTATTTTATTATTCCATCTTTTAAACAAAATCAATGAAGCTAAAGCCAAAGCACTTAGGCTTAAGGTATAACCATTAAAATCGAGTAAATTTTCGCCAATATGCCAAACCGTTGACAAAGGATTACTAAACCTTGGCACTTCCATTCCTAAAATATCTTTTAACTGCGATACCGCTACAACAATTGCTGCGGCCGATGTAAAACCCGAAATCACTGGATGAGAAATAAAGTTTACCAATAAGCCAAGCCTTAGCGCACTGATTAATATTTGGAAAACACCAATCATAAAGGCCGCTAAAATGGCCAATTGAACAAATTGACCGCTCAAGGGATCAGCCATATCTTTAATTCCTGCATATACCAATAAAGCTGAAACCGCCACTGGACCTACCGAAAGGTGTCTTGAAGTCCCAAAAATGCTATAAAAAATTAACGGAAGTAGCCCGGCATATAACCCGTAAATTGGCGGCATACCCGATAAATAAGCATAAGCCATACCCTGCGGAACAAGCATTACGCCAACTGTAATACCAGCCGATATATCTTTATTCAATAAGCCAATACTATATTTTTTTAGATCGGCGATTAATGGTATATATTTATCAATAAAACTCATTTACCTTATTAGGTGTACTGAACCTGTATACTTTCTGTCTAAAATGTCGATAATATAAAAATAAACCCCGCTTTGCAAGTGAGCCGAATTAGGTTGATTTGTTCCGTCCCAGCAAAAATCACCTTTTAGGTTTTTATTACTAAAAACCATTTGTCCCCATCGGTTATAAATAGCTAAACCATAATTATTGCAATCTTTTGGTAATGCGGGTACGTTAATTTTAAAACAATCATTTCTATCATCATCATTTGGAGTAAAAATATTGGGTATTGTTACGGCAAAACGGGTATATCCATCTTTAAAATCAGAAATTGAAAACTCAGATGCGCAATGCTCATTAATAGCAGTTAAATTGGCATTGATAGAATCTCCGTAGTTAAAAACAACAGTTTGCTCTAAGTTATCAGAAACAGAATCGTTATTAAAAGTCCATAAGTACTGATTTGATTCGGTACTCAAATTCTTAAAATCTACTTTATAACCAAAGCAATCAGGGCTTATTATTGTATCAAAACTCGCCTTTGGGTTTACAACATTTAAATCAATTGTTTTGGTATATACACATTTCTCAAAACTTCGTTTCACCAAATATTCAATAGAAGTTGTTGGTTTGGCCGTTGGATTTGAAATTGTATTGCTATTTAAATATTGATTAGGGAGCCATAAATAATTAGCATTTTTATTTGTGTCGGCTATACTTAATTCTATAGAGTCTCCCAAACAAAGAGTTGAATCAGATTGTATTACTACACCAGTATCTAAATATGCTATTAATTGCTCATTAAAGGTATCGGTACAGTTATTACTGTAAACTACAATGCTTAAATCATAAATACCTTCACCCTGCGTTAAAGTTAATCTTGTTTTGGTAAATTCAGCATGGCTTGAATCTTGGTTGATAAACAACCAAAACCTTGATTTTATGCCTTTTGATCTATTTAAAATAGGAACTTCAAATACATCACACTCGGGCTCATAATCTATTGAAAATATAGCCTTAGGATTTTCAACATCAACTTTTACAGTATCGGCAAAAGTGCAATCTGAATATTTTTTTAGCAAAACGTATTCTGCTGTATCATAAGGGCTTACTTTTATTTTGGGCTTTGCGTAATTTAAAAACGTGTCATTTTTATACCACATAAATATTGTGTAGCTAATTGAATCAAAATATCCAATATATATTGAATCACCCTTACACAAACTAGTATCTGTACCAGCAAAAAAGGCAGTATCATTTGCAATATTCAACTCTTTATTTTTAGTAAATGAACACCCTTTTTGGCTTATTCCTCTAAGCGCTATTGTATATGTTTTATTTTGGTTGTACTCAACATTTACAGAATCTTTTGTAGTTACGGGTAATTCGCCATTATTTTTACCAAAATCCCAATAATAGTTCTCACAATTTTCGCTTTCATTATAAAAGGTGACTGAACTACCATCGCAAGGGGCATCATAAGCTATTTTAAAATCTGGCTCCGGTTTATCTACTTCTATTTTTAAAGTATCAATAAGCTCGCAGTTTTTAGAGCTCTTTTTAAGCCAATAAACAGCGTTATATTTTGGCTTTACAAACAAAATAGAAATTGTAGTATCATCAAACTTAGATTTAGGGAACCAAGTATAATTAACGTTTGTATGATTAAAAGTATCGCCTATTAGAACAGAATCTCCAAAACATATTGATTTATCAAGACCCAAAAAATTCAATGAGTCAAATTGAATTTTTAAACTTTCTGTTAAACTATCAGTACACTCATCGTTAATCTTAGCCATCATGGTAAGTTGATAATTTCCTTTTGATTTAAACTGTTTAATCCATTTTTTACCGTTGTAAACTTCGATTCCATCATCACTTATTAATCTCCACGTAATTGAATCGCCTTCTTTTTCTGATTTAAACTGATATGCTCTTTTCTCACACTCATCAAAAGTGTCTATAGTTAAGGCCAAACTTGGTTTTCCAAAAAGAATATTAACGCTATCATATCCCAGACAATAACCAAACCTTTGAGTTAAAATTACCTGAAAACTTTTGGTAGGCACAACCATAGTTTTGCGTTTGGTACTATCTGATACTAAATGGCCGGGCGACCAATTATAGCTTGCGTTTTTCTGGTGTTTTTCAGGGCCGATTATGATGGGTTCGCCATTGCACGACCTTACATCAACTCCTGCAAAATCACCCGTATCAGGATTTACTCTTAAAGTTTTATAAAAGGTATCTGAGCATGTAGGGCTTGTAGCTATTAATTTAATTTGATAGGTACCTGTACCTGGATATTTATAACTTGGATTACTTAAGGTAGATGTGTCAGTAAGTGAATTTAAATCGCCAAAATCCCAAAAGTAATTTGTTGCTCCCTGACTTTTGTTTTCAAATTCAACATCAAGGTCACAATCTTGAATTGGATTTACAAACGCCGATATTAAATCAAAAGAGCAACCAATAACGTTGAATTGAAAATCTCTGACTACAGTTGAAAGCAATTGGCCATCTCGATATTCTTTTACAGCAATGCCTACCGAATACTGCCCAAACCTTCTTGGAATTGATTTGCGCTCGATTTTTCGTGGATTTCGAAGCGAATTTGGATGGATTTTTCGTTGCAGTTTGCGCGCGACGGTCCTCAGTTGGTGCTTCGCTTTTTCGCT
>JBMYOR010000099.1:0-8266 GCA_049599535.1 Bacteroidia bacterium
ACATAAATGCTGATGGTACATTTAGAGCGTCTGGTACCAGAGGGAATTCAACAAAAAACAGATACTGGGTGCTTAAGTAGAACCAAAAAAGCGGAACCGTTACCGATTCCGCTTTTGCACATATTAAAAGTAGATTTTTTAAATTTTTCTTACTTCGCCGCTGCCGTTGCGTTCATCAATTACTAAATCGCATTCGCCACGGTACCAAACATCGCCACTTCCATTTACCCATACTTTAAGTTCGTCTTGCACAAAGGCTCTAGAATCACCGCTTCCGTTAACTTCAATACCAAGGCTTCTCATCTCAAAATCATAAATATCAACGTTTCCGCTTCCTTTAATTAAAACAAAACCTGAGTTACCATTGCCTTCAATATCTACATCTCCGCTGCCGTCAACTTCAATCAAAAGATTTTGAATATTAGCATCTAATTTTACGTTTCCGCTCCCATTGATTTTAATATCAAGCCTTTCGGTATTTACAGTGTCGAGTCCATAAATATCGCCGCTACCATCAATTACAATTTCTTTTATTTGAGTAAAGTGTAGCTGCATTACTGTTTTTTGGGTGGGTCTTACACAGTTTACATCGTTTCGGTATTCAATTACCAATCGGCTACCTATTACACGGGTCGATACAAGGTCAATAATATTATCATCTCCGCTAATAATGGCAAAGTTGGCGGTATCTTGAATAAGCTCTACATCAATTGAGCTTTCAATTTCAATTGACTCAAAGTTGTCAATTATTACTTCATTTTCTCCGTAAATACCGTTGCCTCGGTAGCACTCAGCCCAATCATCGTCGCATGCAGTAAATGTTGCAACCAAAAGCAGGGCAGTAGCTAGCGTAAAAAAGTGTTTCATGATTTGTTGGTGTTGTTCAATTGTAATTAACAAACAAAGGTTTACAGCGTTGCATCTACCGAAAAAAAAATAGTGATTAAAATTATTACAGCAAACTATCGGGCTTTATCTCATTTACGTAAGGTTGAAACACTTTATCCCAAACGGCTCGGTTTAGCGATAAACGAGCCCAATTCCAATTATCTTTATATTGATTTAAAAGGTAAACGCTCCATGGAATTGATGTATTGCCTGCAAGACCAAAGTCAGCAAAAAAGTCGAGTTTATGAGCATGTTTGGCAATAAGGTCGCTGCTCCATGGTATGCCTTCGTTAGCGCTTATCCCATCATTGCCCCAATTCCAGTGCATACTGTAAGTTTCAAGCAGAGTTTCGCTCCAAGGCAAGCCTTTTACCCCACTTATTATCTCAAAATTTATATCGTTTTGATGTTGGGCGATAATTTCTTCATTCCACGGAAAACCAGGGTTACCGCTTGCAAACCAATAATCTATTTGGTTCGGAAATTTCTCTATTACCTGTTGCCATGGTAAATTTTCATTCGTGGCTAATGATTGCCAGCTCCATTTGTCAAGGTGTTTTTCAATAAGATCAATGCTCCAAGGTAATCCTGGATTAGAAGCTAGTGATTCCCAATCCCAATCATTTGCAAATGTTTCTATAAGCTCAACGTTCCAAGGCAACGATGCGTTTAAACTTAAATATGCAAAGTCAATTTTATTTTTAAATCGATTAATTAGATTAAGATCCCAAGGCACACTTTTATTTACACAAAGCAAGGGCCACACCCAAAAATCTTCGTGTTTTTCAAGTAAACTTTGGCTCCATGGCACCGATTCGTTTTCTGATAATGTTCTTACATTTAAGTATTCTGCAAATTGGTCTATCAGTCGCTCATTCCAAATAATTTTTGGATTAAAGCTTAAGATTTCCCAATCTAATTGATCTGCAAAATGGCTGATTAGTTCGCTAGTCCACTCCATTTTTCTGTTGCTGCTAACGAGTGTCCAGTTGAGCTTTTCTTTGTGGTTTTCTAGCTCTTCAATTGTCCATGCATAATATCGTGCAATTACGGCAAGGCTAAATTTGGGTCTTTTTGTTAGTAATTCAATTGCAGCACTCATTAGCTTATAAATGTTTCATTAAAAAATCGGTTAAAAGGAAAAACTACTTTAAAAAGCTCAGCGCAATGCTCAACCGCATTGGCGCTCATTAAATCGCTTTCATTTAAAGCATGCATTACAAAGTAACTTTTAAACTTAAGCAGTTCTATTTCGGGGTGGTCTTTGGGATAACCTTTGGGGGCGGTTACAAGTTTTTCGCCTTTTAGGCTTCCAAAGGTTTTGGTAAATTGTTTTTGGTTAATAATCTCTTTTATTTGGCTGGCATTGTAATCAATCTCTTGTCTGATTTTGCGCAATACGGGCGTACTTGGTTTGTACATACCACCGCCCAAAAAGCATTCGCCTGGTTTTAGGTGAAAAAAGTAGCCAGCATATTCAGATTTTCTGCCACCAAAGGCTATGTAAGCTCCAAAATTTGTTTTGTAAGGCGCTTTATTTTTTGAGAACCTGATATCTCTATTTATTCTAAATAAACAATCTTTTGCGCTTAAGCCCGCCAAATGATGATCAAAAACAGAAAGTTGTTCAATTACTTTATCAATAAAATCAACAAAATTATCTTTTGCCTTTTGGTATTTTTTTCGGTTTAAATCAAACCAGTCTTTATTATTATTTTGCTCTAAATCGGCTAAAAAATTAAAAGTACTTTGCTCTATCATTAGTCATTAATTATACCAATATTAAAACGCTCATCAATGGTTTTTAAATTATCCCAAACCACCTTGTATATGGGTATTCCGTTGGCTTTACGATCAAGGCTAAGCTCATGTTCTTTTTGCCCCGCAACCATTACTCTATCAATTCCCTTTGCAGGTTGCGATGTTTTAAATCTATTGATCCATTGATCCATTCGGCGCTTAAATTCATCAGTTTCCATAAAGCCTTCAATATTCCAAACGCCTACAAAATGCCCAATACCTTCGCCCACTTTTTCTTCGGTTTGGTTTAAAAAAGGCACAAATGGCGGTACCCAAGGGCCAAAATTTGCACCACTTAGTACGCCGGTTAAAATATCGACCATGGCTCCTAAACCGTAGCCTTTATAATTAGAGTGTTGTAAATCACTACCTAAAGGAATCATACTACCACCTTGTGCTAAAATTCCGGGGTCAGTTGTTGTGGCGCCTTCAAAATCTTGAGCATAACCCGTTGGTATTTGATCACCTTTTCTTTTGGCTACTTCAAGTTTGCCATTGGCTACCACGGTAGTAGCCATATCTAAAATAAAAGGTGGATTTTTTTGAGCCGGAAAACCAATGCAAATAGGGTTGGTTCCTAATAATCGCTCTCGGCCACCAGCTGGTGCTACCAAAGGACTCGCATTAGTTAGCGAAAACCCAATCATTCCTTTTTCAAGGGCTTTTTCAATATGGCCTACTGCCACTCCAAAATGGCTCGAATTTTTTACTGAAACCCAACCTGAACCATATTGCTCCGCTTTTTCTATAGCAATATCCATTGCTTTAGAGCCCATGTGTAGCCCTAAGCCGCCATCGGCATTTAATGTAGCTACTGAGAATTTTTCTCGTTCAATAAATGGTTCAGCGTTCGGTTTAATTTTACCTGCATCTACTAATCTAATGTAACCATGTAATCGAGCACAACCGTGGCTTTCAATGCCCCTTAAATCAGATGTTACCAATACTCTTGCGGCATTTTGGCTCTCGGTTTCATTAAAACCAAGGTTTCTAAAAACTTTAAAAATAAATTGATTGAGTAAGTTGTGGTTAATTGTAATGTATTGCATAATTATATTCCTTGAGCCAATACATCGGCTAGGTGCATAAATTTTAAATCGTGTTCATTCTTTTTAAGGCTCAAAAAATGAAAAAGGCAGTTTTGATCATTTGAAACTACAACTTGGGCCCCGGCATTTTTATACATTTCCAGTAGGTTTTCGGCCTGAGCTACAGCTTCCTTTTCGTTGTAGGTTGCAAAATCACCACCAAATCCGCAACAAGTATTTGGCACGCTGGTGTGTACCAATTCGCAGCCTTTTACCATTTGCAATAGCGCAATTGATTCGTTGGTTTTTTGTAAGCTATTAACCCCTGCACAGTTATGATGAAAAGCAACTTTTTGATTAAAAACTGATGGGAGCTCTTGAACCCCGAGTTTGTTGATTAAAAAATCACTTAACTCAAAAATACGCTGTTGTAATGCTCTATAAATATTGTGATTCGATGTGTTTTTAAAAAAAGTATCGTATGAGTTAACCACCATATTGGAGCACATGGCCGATGGGGTTACCACATAAGCTTTGCTGTTAAAATCTTCGAGAAACTTGGTTGCTACTTCTTTACCACTTTCTTTATGTCCATTAAAAAAAGCCGGCATACCGCAGCATGTTTGGTTGGGGTTGTAGCTAACTGAACAGTTTAGTTTTTCAAGTAATTTTACCATATTCCAACCCACCGATGGATAAAACTGATCAATTAAACAGGTTATAAAAAGCTCAACTTGCATTTAGAGTTTTTTATCGTAGCTGGTGGCAAAATTTCTAAACCTATCTATGGCTTCTGATATATCAAGGGGCAAAGGTTGCTCAAATTGATGGTGCTTTTTTGTAATAGGGTGCTCAAAACCTAAAACACCGGCATGCAGTGCTTGTCTATTGCAAATTTTAAAGGTGTTTTCAACAAAAGTTTTAAATCTATTAAATGATGTAAAAGATGTAATTCTATCTCCGCCGTAGGTTTTATCGTTAAATAATGGATGGCCAAGGTGCTTAAAGTGAGCTCTTATTTGATGGGTTCTGCCAGTTTCTAATTTGCATTCAATTAGGGTTGCAAAACCATATCGCTCAAGTACTTTGTAATGGGTAATGGCTCTTTTGCCATCTTCAGGGTCTTTGGCTACAGCTACTATTTTTCGGTCTTTTGGGCTTCGGTGCAAATAATTATCAATGGTGCCGGCATCTTCTTTTACACTGCCCCATACCAAGGCTTTGTAGGTTCGGTTTATGGTGTGATGAAAAAACTGATTGGCTAAATCGGTCATCACTTTTTCGTCTTTTGCAATTACCAAAAGTCCCGATGTTTCCTTATCAATACGGTGTACAAGCCCCGGGCGGGCTACCTCATTACTTTGGCTTGGTAGATTATCGAAATGATAAACTAAACCATTTACCAAAGTACCACTGTAGTTGCCATAGCCAGGGTGTACCACCATTCCGGGTGCCTTATTTACTACCAGTAAATAGTCATCTTCATAAACAATATCAAGCGGTAAATCTTGCGGAATTAGTTCTTTGTTGCGTGGCGGATGGGGTAAAACCACCGTAACGGCATCGCCACCTCTAATCTTATAGTTTGGTTTTACGGGTTGGTCGTTAACCCTTATAAATCCTGCTCTTGCAGCATTTTGTATTCTATTTCTCGATGCGTTAAGTAGTCTATTGCTTAAGAATTTATCAATACGTAAAAGCCCTTGGTTAGGGTCGGCAACCACGCGGTAATGCTCATAAAATTCGTCTTCATTTCCGTATTTGCTTTCAAGGTTTACCATTTTGCAAAAATATTGGTACAAAATGAGAGCGGCTCATTTGCAGTTAACACTTATTAAACTGTAGTACCCTTTTTGGTTACATCATTTTACTTCGTCTAATTAAAAATGGCTGTAAAATTTGAGAAAAACCTTTGCTAATGTCAGCTTCAACAAAGTCAATTTCGTATTGCGCACATTTTAACATAAGCTTTTTCCTAAAGTTGGTAATGTAGTTCATATACTGTTCTTTAACATCGGCAGGGTAAGCCTTTACTACAGCTCCAGTTTCCATATCTACAAACTTTCGGGGGTGGTTGCTAAAGTTAAAATCAAGCTCCGAATCTTTATCAATGGTATGAAAAAGCAAAACCTCATGCTTATTGTATTTTAAATGCTGTAACGATGCAAACAGTTTATCAACTTTATCATCGCTATCCATCATATCGCTAAAAATTACTACCAAAGATCTTTTGTGTATGATTTCAGATATTTGATGAATGGCATCAGCAGCGGCGGTAACCTTGGCTTCTTTAGGGCGGGCCATGTGCTCTTCAAGCTTGGCATATAGCAATTGAATATGGGTATTGCTTGACCGAGCGGGCAAAAAATCTTCAAGCTTATCAGAGAACAATGCTAAGCCCGATGCGTCTCTTTGTTTTTTTAATAAATGCACAATACTGGCTGCAGCATATACCGAAAAGAGCATTTTATTACGCTCAGAGCCAGGATAATACATCGATGAGCTGGTATCTAAAATTATATGGCAGCGCAGGTTGGTTTCTTCTTCGTATTTTTTTACAAAAAGTTTGTCGGTGCGGGCATAAAGTTTCCAATCTATATGCTTTGTGCTTTCGCCTTTATTGTATAGCCTGTGCTCACTAAACTCAACCGAAAAACCATGAAATGGACTTTTATGTAAACCCACAATAAAGCCTTCAACAATTTGTTTAGCCAATAATTCAAGCGATCCAAATTGCTGAAGAAGCTTATAATCGAGGGCTTTTGTGGGATTTAAGGCGGCCATTTTTTCGGTTTTGGCAAATTAACGGAATAAGCGGCGTTAAAGGGCTTTTTTTAGAATTCTTGACTATAAACATCATTTTACTGTTTAAATTGTTATCACCTTTGAACCATGAAAACAGTAAGCTTTAAGGTAAACGGAATGACCTGCGCATCATGCGCCAGCAGTGTTGAAAGCTGGCTGCAAAGCAATGATGCTGTTGAAGCTGCCGTGGTAAACTTTGCCGATACATCGGTTAATGTTAAATGGCACGATGATGTGATTGACGAAAGTGGGTTGACAAAGTTGCTCAAGCAAATTGGCTACGAATTGGTTACAGGTGCACAATTCAAAAATTTTGAAGCCCAAGAAGAAAATAAATTAAAAAAAGCACGATACCGTATGATTCAGGCTGTGGTGCTAGCTACGCCTGTTTTTGTGCTTGGTATGTTTTTTATGGGTTCGGGTAAATGGACCGAGTATATTTCTATGGTGCTAACCTTGGCTACCATGGCTTTTCCGGGTCGGTTGTTTTATATAAACGCAGCCAAACGAATACGTTTTGGCCAAACCAATATGGATACGCTGGTGGCGCTCTCAACCGCAATTGCTTTTGTATATAGTTTTTTAAATACGGTGTATCCGCAACTTGTTGAAAGCTATGGTCTCAATGCGTCGGTTTATTATGAGTCGGCCGCTGTAATTATAGCTTTTATCCTTTTAGGTAAATTTTTTGAAGAACGCGCCAAAAATCAAAGTGGCAAGGCAATTCAAAGTCTCATGTCGTTACAGCCTAATGAAGTTACCGCAATTGTAAACGGCGAAGAAAAACGTATTTCAATATCAGATGTAAAGGAATTTGACCGCTTGGTGGTAAAAGCAGGAGATCGTTTTCCGGTTGATGGCATTGTGGCCAAGGGAAGTGCCTTGGTTGATGAAAGTATGATTAGCGGAGAACCCGAACCCGTTGAAAAACAAAAAAAAGATCATGTTTTTGCCGGAACACTTAATCAAAGTGGTGTGGTAACTATTTTGGCGCAAAAGGTGGGTGATGCTACGGTGCTTTCTCAAATTATTGATGCGGTTAAAAAAGCACAGGGAAGCAAAGCACCAGCACAGAAAAAAGCTGATAAAATTGCTTCGGTATTTGTGCCTACGGTAATTGCAATAGCTGTTGCTACAGTTTTACTTTGGTTGCTTATTGGCGGAATTGATTATTTACCACAAGCTATAAATAGCGCAGTGGCGGTGTTGGTAATTGCTTGCCCATGTGCCTTGGGCTTGGCCACACCAACAGCACTTATGGTAGGTATGGGGCGGGCGGCTAAATATGGCATACTTATTAAGGATGCAAGCCAATTAGAAATGGCTGGTAAAATCAAGCATATAGTTTTTGATAAAACCGGAACACTAACCCTTGGTAAACCTAAAGTAGTGGCAGATTATATTTTGCGAGAAGATTACCTTTCAGTAGTAAAGGCACTCGAAGAGCAATCGCAGCATCCTTTGGCGGGTTCAATTACGGCATTTCTATCAAGTAAAAAAATTGAAAGAATAAAAGAAGAATTAATAAAAAAACAAATAAAAAAAATAAAAAAAAAATAAGAAACAAAAAGTATAATAAATTTATTGCTTTTAAATTAATTTTAAATATAAATCTTATTTTCAAAATTTTATTAATTCATTTACCTGTATTAGATATAGTAAATGAAACAAGATCGAAATCTAATAGGGGAGAGAATTTTTTAGTTCTATCAGATTTTCCTATCATAAATGAAATAGACGTTTTA
>JBMYOR010000100.1:0-8261 GCA_049599535.1 Bacteroidia bacterium
CGTTTTTTGAAGCGCCCATTGATGCTTGGAAAGGGTTTGCTTCGGTTTGTGAAATACTTGAAGTAAAGAAGAATACAATTCTTAAAAAAGAGCATGAAGCCGAGCACTTTATGTATTTCATTTTGCGCGGCAGCGCCGGAGTTTTTCTTTTTAAAGATGAGCATTATGTGTGTTTAGATATCGCTTATGAAAACCATTTTTTTTGCGATATGATGAGCATGCTCAGTGGTAAAGTAACACCCTTGCAAACCATGTTGTTAGAGGATGGCAGACTTTTGAGACTAACCCGAGAGGATTACTTGAAACTTGGAGAAACAGAAATTGGAATGGTGCTAACCAAAACGGCTGCTGAGGGCTCTTTTATGCATAAGCAACAACAGCAAATTGATCTTTTAACCAAAACCGCCCAAGAGCGTTATGACGAGTTCTTAGTAGGTTTTCCGGGTATAGTAAATCGCATTTCGCAAAAACACATAGCCTCATATTTAGGTATTACTCCGCAGAGTTTTAGCAGGCTTAAAAAGAAAAAATAAGGTTTAAACTAGTAATTCCGGCTATGCAATGTAAAGCGTCAATAGGCAGAGTAATTTTAACATTTATAAAGAATCATAACAATTGTATTATTAAAAAAGCTATATTCATATAATGAAAATTAAGTTTATCCTTACCATAATTGCGCTTTTTGGTTCTGTTTTGTTAAAAGCACAGGATTCGCGTTTTTCTATTGGTGCTTACTCCGGAACCAACTTATACTTCTCGCAATCTAAGCTTGATAATGATCCCATTAGGGTTAAACCAAGGCCAGGTTTTGAATTGGGAATTAGTACAGGCTATAGCTTTTCAAATAGGTTGAGCATATTACTAAAAGGTTCTTTTTTAAAAGTTCAGACTTATGAGGAGTACAATTACGTTTATATTTATCCAGAGCCTATTGACTTGCCATTTTATTCTAAATCTGTTGTCGACTTTTATAATGTAGGATTCTCGGCACAATACAGTATTATAAACACCGATAAGTTAAATATCTACAGCACATTTGGCGCTTACTACTCTAATTTAGCCACACATGTTCAAGATTTATATTATACAAACAGAGAAGACCGTTTAAATTATAGCACAAAATTGAACGCATTATCATTTCAATATGGTTTAGGAGCAAGTAAAAAAATAAGCAAACAAACCCTTTTGAGCTTTGAAGTTACTCATAGAGTAAATAATAAATCTCTAGTTGTAATGCCCAATAGAATAAATAATATGTTGAATTTTAATGTTGGGATTCATTATTTAATTTAGTAGTATAGGTGCGAACCACATTTTAAATCTGCTTCATTTTGTTGGGAGTATTTAAAATCACTCTTCTATAATCAATAGCAATTGTCTTTAGTGCATCTCATGGTTTCATGCTTTGTAGAAACGCAGCGTATACAATTGTTATGTAAGATTTTAGATTGTTTTTATTAAAACCTAAAAAGCTGATTTGAAACGAATTAAAGATTCAATGTGCGCTCTTGCGAATAATTAAGGCTATTGCAAAAGTTATTTAATAATATAGCTTAGCTCTAATTCAATATTATTAAACTCTAACTCAATTACACCATCATTACCAAGCTCAGCCAATGAGCCTTGCCATTTGCCTATTTCGGTGCTTCCAAATACGCCGTCGTCTTCTTGAGCGGTAAATATCCAGTTGCCTTCATCAATTTTTATTTCGTTACCCAGCTCAAATTCATAGGGTAAATCGTCGGTAGTAATATCATTGGCTACATCGGTCTCAGTTTCAGAACCACCAGCTGGGGTAAATATTATTTTAATATCGGGCTGAGGTCCAATGCCCGGTATTGGTAGCGGAAAAGGCAGCTCGGGGTCCCATGTTTCGCCATTATTGGTTTCAGGAAAACCCACCAAACTAATTGCTGTAATGTATTTATCGCCTACTTTAATACTCACACTTGCGGTATCAAAGGCATTGCCATCGGCCGAGTAGGCCTTTAAAGTCACTAAAAAATTGCCGCTTTGGCTAAAACTATGTTCGGCATTTATTTCGGTACTGGTATTGCCATCGCCAAAATCCCACTCAAAACGCCCACTGTTTTTTGAGCAATTAAAAAAGGTAATGGTTTGGGCCGGACCCACAATAAGCTCGCTGGCTTCAAAACAAGCCACAGGGTTTTCAAGCTCATCAACTACCACGGTTAAATCATAGCTGGCCGATTCGCCATCTTGACCAAAATACGCGGTTAATTTTACTATATAAGTACCAGCATTGGCATAAGTATGTACCGGGTTAATGCCTTCGCCCGTATTTCCATCTCCAAAACTCCATTCAAAGAACGATGCCGATTCGCTGCAATTTAAAAATTGAACGCTCAGTTCTCTTTCGAGTTCATAAGTAAAACAAGCTATGGGATCTTCAGAATTACAACTGGTAATGCTAAAGGCCATTAGCGAAACCAGTAGGGCAAAAAGCAAACTTTTAGTTTTCATAAGATCAAAAATACACCACTTAAGTTTTTTGGTTAAAAATAAAAAAACGGCTACCTATTGGCAGCCGTCAATTGTTCAATCAAAATATAGATATTTAAGACTCTTTATAGTTGGGTACTTGAGCAAGCTCAGCTGGAATATTGCCCGTAAGGGTTTTTAAAAAAGTAACAATTTCGTCAGCTTGGGTTTCGCTTATAGGTTGCGGCACTTGCAATTTTGCCATAATCATTACAGCTTCTTTTAAATCACTTACGCTGCCATCATGAAAATACGGGTAGGTTTTTTCAATGTTTCTTAGCGATGGAACTTTAAAAACGTATTTATCAGCTTCGTTTTGGGTAATTGTAAACCTGCCTTCGTCAATATTCTCACTGCCCGTAAGTTCCCAATAGTTACCACCCATTAATCCAAACTTTTGGTACATGTTACCACCTAATAAATTACCCGAATGGCAGGTAACACAACCGCTATTCATATAAGTTTCAAGTCCTTTTTTCTCAGCGTGGCTTAGTGCATTTTCGTTACCAGCCAAATAATCGTCGAACCTGCTAGGGCTTACCAACTTACGCTCATAAGCACCTATTGCCTTTTTTAGGTTGTTATAGGTAATAGGATCTTTTTCTTCAGGAAAAGCTGAGCCAAAAAGCGTTACATAATCATCAATGTTTTTTAATCGGGTTACTACATCTGCTTCGCTATGCATGGCCATTTCTACAGGGTTTAAAATGGGCCCTCCGGCTTGGGCTTCAACGTCAGGTTCGCGACCATCCCAAAATTGAGCAATATGAAAAGCGGCATTAAAAGTAGTGGGCGAGTTTCTATCACCAAAGCCACCATCATTACCTTCAGATGTAGGCATATTATCTACGCCGTAAGTGGCCACATTATGGCAGGTATTGCAGCTTTGTTTGTTGTCTTTGCTTAATCTATTATCAAAATACAGCATTTGCCCAAGGGCTACTTTTTCTGTAGTTACAGTATTGGTTTCGCTATTTGCAATTGCGGGTAGTTCGCCAAAGGTTTTTTGCGCTTTTTGCAGCAAACCTTCAAATTCAGGGGTATTATCGGTTTTTTCAATTACTGCGGTGTGGTTGTCTGTGGGCTTAGGCTTATTGCCACAAGACCATAGGGTAAGGGCTAAACCAAACAACAAATACAATCTTACTTTCATTATAATCATGCGTTTTAATACTTGCAAAGGTGATTGTACCAATTTTTTTTGATAGTAATTAAAGTTACACTACCAATACTATTTACTTGGTGGTGTACTAGGTCTAACTTCAACCTTGCTTGGTAGGGTTCTGGGCTCCATTTTTAATAAATCAACAGTAATTTGCCCAATATCTTCGGGTTGAATTTTCCAAGCATCGCTCTGATTGGGGGTATGGCCGTTAAAATATGTAGCTACTGAGCCTGGCATTATAGTACTGGTTTTAATTCCGTGGTTTCTTACATCTAACATTACTGCCTGAGTAAAACCTGTAAGTCCGAATTTACTAGCGTTGTAAGCCGCAGCAGTAGGAAAAAAGTTGGCGCCCGCTAAGCTCGATATGGTAATTATGTAGCCCTTGGTTTCTTTAAGCGCATGCAAAGCGGCTTTTATGCTGTAAAAAACTCCGGTAAGGTTGGTGTCTATTACTTCGTTCCACTTGTCAATTTCCATATCTTCAATATTGGCAAAGTATCCTACACCAGCATTGGCAATTAAAGCATCAAGCTGGCCAAAGGCTTCAAGAGTTTTTGATACCGCGCCAATTTGGTCTTCAAAATTTCTAACATCGCAGGCAATACCAATAGCACTATTTGGCTTTATTTTATTGAGAGCTTCAGCGGCTTTTGTAGCGTTTTCTTGAGTGCGGCTGGTAATGCAAACACGCATACCTTGCATTATTAGTTTTTCGGCAATTCCGTAACCAATTCCTTTGTTTCCGCCTGTTATTAGGGCAATTTTCCCTTTTAAATCTTGCATATTATTGTTTTTGGCTAAAGTAACAGATTGTGCTAAAATGGGTTTCAAGTATTGATAAGTATTTTCAATATTGCTAAATTGGTATATATTTGCTAAAAAGGTATAGTCATTGAAAGAATGTCCAAATTGCGAGAGTCAGCAAGTAATTAAAAGTGGGGTAGTTAAGGGTAGGCAAAGGTTTAAATGCAAAAAGTGTAGTTACTTTTTTACGGTAGATAAAATAGGGAAGAAAATTGACGATTATTACGTTACTAAAGCAATACAGCTATATGTTGAGGGTTTAAGTTATAGAGAGATTGAAAGAATTTTAGGGGTAAGTCATGTGTCGGTTATGAATTGGGTTAAAAAGTATAAAATCAAAAGGCCAGAGAACTATAATTACCACCCAACTTACAAAATAGTGAGCCATACAGAACTGGTTGAGCTACTATCAGATAAGAATGCGGTAAAGGGTGCGGGTATGATGATTACAGAGCTAGGTGATAAGTTTATGCTGATTAAATGGGAACGCTTTGTAGGGCAAAACCGACCATTTTGAACCAACGGGCCCGTTCTCAGAAAACCTGAGTAAAGCCTAAGGTTTAATTTTTTAAAATGCTATTAATCAGGCAGGTACTCAAATTTATAAAAATAGCTATACATATTAGCAGATAAATACACTAAATAAGCAAACTTGCATATGCTTATTCATATTTGATGTGCCCAAAAGAAATGCGCAATTCAGTTAAGGCAAAGAACATTAGGCTGTTCTAAAATTTTAAAGGTTTACAAAGCTTAATTGATAACAAATGAAGGTTTTAAGTAATTTAATAGTGTTTTTACTGCTATCAGTGGCAGTTTGGGCTCAAGGCTCAGAAGAGTATAAAGGGGGATTTAAGGTAAAATTAAACGAAGATGGTTCTAAGTATTTTAGACTAATACAATGGAATCAAGTATGGCTTCAGAGTGCACAAAATAGGGCTGGCAATACCGATTTCAACACATCATTGAGAAGATCTAGAGTGCTAATGTATTCTCAAATTAGTGATCGGTTTCTTGTATTAACTCACTTTGGCTTAAACAGCCTAAATGCTAGTGGCATGGATCCCGTAGGTAAAAGCCCAAGTGCGGCCATATTTATGCACGATGCCTGGAGTGAATTTAAGGTTATAGATAAATATTTAAGCATTGGCGGCGGGCTACATTATTGGAACGGAATCTCAAGGCTTACCAATCAAAGTACGCTAAATATAATGACTCTCGATGCCCCTAGATTCAATTGGGCAACTATTGGTACATCTGATCAATTTGCGCGCCACATGGGGATTTATGCAAAAGGTAAAATTGGTGATTTTGATTATAGATTGGCCATTAATAACCCTACAATTAATTCACTCGATGCGCAAAATGGTGTGGCTTTGGGTAGCCAAGCATCATATCAAACCTTGGCGCTTCAAAATAGCGGCATATTAAATAGCAACCTAGGTAAGTATGCCTATCAGGGATATTTTAAATATGAATTTTTAGATAATGAAAGTAACTTTTTGCCTTATGCGGTTGGATCTTACTTAGGCACCAAAAAAGTATTTAATGTAGGGGCGGGTTTCTTTTCGCATCCTAATGGTACAGTTACGCAAAGTGATGGTGGTGATTTTACAACCCACAATGTAAACCTATGGGCAGTTGATGTTTTTTACGATGCACCTGTAGGATCAAAGGAAGCTTCAATAAATGTTTATGGGGTGTATTATAATTATGATTTTGGTCCAAACTATAAACTGTTAGGTACAAGTGATGTAATTGCTACTGGAAACATAGCCTATATTCAATCAGGTTATACCTTACCTAAGTTTACCGATAAGGGTAAACTACAACCATATATAGCCGCGAGTGTAAGAAATTTGGAAGCATTTAATGATGCCGCCAATACCATAGGTTTAGGAGCCAATTGGTTTATTAGCGGGCATAATGCAAAGCTAACCGCAGAATATAATATTAACAATTCGCCCTTGGGAGTAAATACTAATAAATTTACGCTACAAGCAATGATATACCTATAAAATCAAATACAACAAAATGGAAAAAGCAAAAGCACAGCAGTATTGGAAAACCAACCTAAAATACCTTGGTATTCTTATGGGAATTTGGTTTGTGGTTTCATACGTTTTCGGAATTCTTTTAGTAGACCAAATGAATAGCATTAAGCTTGGTGGCTTTAAACTAGGTTTTTGGTTTGCACAACAAGGCTCAATTTACGTTTTCGTAATACTCATTTGGGTTTACGTAGTGCTCATGAATAAACTAGATAATCAATTTGACCAAAACGACTAAACAATTTAGATAATGGATATTTTAACTTGGACATATATACTCGTGGGCGCCACGTTTGCCCTTTATATAGGCATTGCAATATGGAGCCGAGCCGGTTCTACTAAAGATTTTTATGTAGCAGGCGGCGGCGTTTCGCCATTGGCCAATGGCTTGGCAACTGCTGCAGACTGGATGTCGGCCGCATCATTTATTTCAATGGCAGGGCTTATCTCATTTATGGGATATGATGGCTCCGTTTACCTAATGGGTTGGACCGGTGGCTATGTGCTGCTAGCATTATTATTAGCCCCTTATTTAAGAAAGTTTGGAAAGTTTACCGTACCCGATTTTATTGGGGATAGATATTATTCTAATGTAGCTAGAACCGTAGCGGTAATATGCGCACTTTTTGTGTCATTTACCTATGTAGCAGGTCAAATGAGAGGGGTTGGAGTAGTGTTTTCTCGATTTTTAGAAGTAGATGTAAACATGGGCGTAATTATAGGAATGATTATAGTTTTTTTCTATGCTGTACTAGGGGGTATGAAAGGGATTACCTATACCCAAGTAGCGCAATATTGCGTGCTAATTTTTGCTTTCATGGTTCCGGCCATTTTTATATCCATACAAATGACGGGTAATGTTTTGCCGCAATTGGGCTTTGGTGGCTCAACGGCCGAGGGGGTTAATTTACTTGACAAACTCGATGGCCTGCACAGAGAGCTCGGGTTTGCTGCTTATACCGATGGCTCTAAATCAACGTGGGATGTGTTTTTTATTACTGCTGCTTTAATGGTAGGTACTGCGGGTCTGCCTCACGTTATTGTTAGATTTTTCACCGTACCAAAAGTAAAAGATGCTCGTAAGTCTGCCGGTTATGCCTTATTATTTATTGCTATTCTTTACACCACAGCACCGGCTATAGCAGTTTTTGCACGAACCAATTTAATTGAAACCGTAGCCGACAAAGAGTATAAATCTTTACCCGCTTGGGTGGGCAATTGGGAAAAAACAGGCCTACTTGGTTGGGAAGACAAAAATGGCGACGGCAAAGTGCAATACTATAATGACCAAAATGAGGAGTTTGTAGCTTCAACTGCCGCGGCCAATGGTTGGCAAGGCAATGAATTAACCGTTGACCGTGATATTATGGTTTTAGCCAATCCGGAGATAGCACAACTACCAAACTGGGTTATTGCATTAATTGGTGCAGGTGGCTTGGCAGCTGCGCTTTCAACAGCGGCAGGCCTTTTATTGGTTATTTCTACATCAGTAGCGCATGATTTATTTAAAAAACAGATTAAACCAGATATTTCAGAAAAAGGTGAATTACTGGCAGCGCGTATTGCGGCGGCGGTGGCTGTTATAGTTGCAGGTTACTTTGGTATTTACCCACCTGATTATGTAGCGGCGGTTGTGGCATTGGCCTTTGGGCTAGCCGCGGCATCATTCTTTCCTGCTATTGTAATGGGCATATTTAGCAAACGAATGAACAAAGAAGGCGCCATTGCCGGTATGA
>JBMYOR010000101.1:0-7989 GCA_049599535.1 Bacteroidia bacterium
ACCTATTACTAATATTAATCAATCAAACAATATTAAACAAATACCAAAATCAAGTAAAAAACAAAATAAATATTTTTCACCTAAAATCCAAGGAATGAGTATGTCACATCATAAAAAAGAAAAATCGCCTCCGCTATTTTGTAAGAAAAAAGAAATTACTGAGGGTATTGAAATGGCAACCAGTATAAAATCGAATTTATTCCAGTTGATTTTAAAGTAGTTTTTAAACCCGTGTTCGTACCATTTAATAGCAAGTTCAATTACAAAAAGCAAAGTAAAACAGTGTTCAATCAGTTCTAATGCATGATTGTTTTGCTGAGACATGTTAAACCCACTTGCAAACAACAGCACCACATTTATAAAAATGAGGTAAAGAATAAATTTATCATTTAAGAATAGCCGTTTTATCATAAGCATTTACTTGGCGGGTGAAAATAAAAAATGATTGGCTTTAAATGGCAATAAAAAAGCCCTAACAAATTTGTTAGGGCTTTTTTGTGACCTCGGAGAGATTCAAACTCCCAACCTCCTGAGCCGTAATCAGGTGCACTATTCAGTTATGCTACGAGGCCATTACGGTGCGCGAAGATAAAACAACTGCACCGCCTTGTGCAAATATTATAGAGGAATATTTCCGTGTTTTTTTCTCGGAAGTGTATCTACCTTATTTTCAAGCATTGAGAACCCCCTAATAAGTTTTACTCTTGTTTCTTCAGGTATTATTACTTCATCAACGTATCCGCGTTCGGCCGCTTTGTAAGGGTGTGCAAATTCTTCATTGTACTTTGTTTCAAGTTCAGCATGTTTTGCAACAGGGTCGTCGGCATTTTTAATTTCAGCTCTAAAAATAATCTCTGCTGCACCTTTTGCACCCATTACGGCAATTTCGGCAGTAGGCCACGCAAAGTTCAAATCTGCACCAATGTGTTTAGAGTTCATTACATCATAGGCGCCTCCATAAGCTTTACGAGTAATTACAGTAATTCTTGGCACTGTGGCTTCAGAGAAAGCATAAAGTAACTTGGCGCCATTTTTAATAATGCCATTCCACTCTTGATCTGTTCCCGGCAAAAAGCCTGGTACATCTTCAAAAACCAATAGTGGAATATTAAAGGCATCACAAAACCTAACAAACCTTGCACCTTTTTCTGATGAGTTATTATCTAGAACACCAGCTAAAAAAGCAGGTTGATTGGCCACAATACCAATGCTTCTTCCGGCAAGTCTAGCAAATCCAACCACAATGTTTTCGGCATAGTCTTTATGTATTTCATAAAATGAGTCTTTGTCTACCGTACCTTCAATAACTTCTCTCATGTCATAAGGTTGATTGGCATTTTCTGGAATAATACCATTCAAAACAGTCCGGCTTTCATCACCTGCGGTGTATTCTACTTTAGGTGTTTTTTCTTCGCAATTTTGCGGTACGTAGCTCATTAAGGTTTTAAGCTTTTCAATGGCTTCCATTTCGTTTGAAGCCGTAATATGAGTTACACCTGATTTTGACGCATGGGCCGCAGCACCGCCTAATTCTTCAGATGTAACTTCTTCATGAGTTACTGTTTTAACCACATTTGGGCCGGTTACAAACATGTATGATGTGTTTTCAACCATCATTATAAAATCTGTAATAGCTGGCGAGTAAACTGCGCCACCTGCACAAGGACCCATTACGGCCGATATTTGGGGTATTACCCCACTGGCTCTGGTATTTCTAAAAAATATATCGGCATAGCCTGCAAGCGATACCACACCTTCTTGAATTCGAGCACCGCCAGAATCGTTTAGCCCAAGTAAGGGTGCGCCATTTTGAACGGCTAAATCCATTATTTTGCAGATTTTTTCGGCATGGGTTTCGCTTAATGAACCCCCAAAAACCGTAAAATCCTGAGAGAAAACATAAACCAAACGGCCATTTATTGTACCATATCCTGTTACAACGCCATCGCCTAAATACTTTTGTCGTTCAAGTCCAAATTGCACACTTCGGTGGGTTACCATAGCGCCAATTTCTTCAAATGAACCTTCATCAAGCAAAAAATGCAATCTTTCTCTTGCGGTGAGTTTGCCTTTTCCATGTTGAGATTCAATACGTTTATCGCCACCACCTTTTTGGCTTTCGGCTCTTTTTTGCTTTAATAGTTCAATTCTGTCCATAACTTGTTTACTTAACGTAGGCATATAAAAGGCAATCATGGTATGCCTTATTTTTCGCTGCAAACTTATTGAGAATACCTTCTAGTTTAAACCCACATTTGTCAAGAACTTTGGCTGAACCTAAATTATTTTTAAAAGGAATAGCTGTTACGCGTACAAATTGTTCTTTAGTAACTAAGTATTGCACATATTTTTTAACCACTAATGTCATTATTCCTTTATTCCAATAAGGCTCATCTAGCCAAAAACCTATTTCGCAGCTGTGGGCAAAATTGGTTCCGTTGGTTAAGTTTTTTCCAATACCACCAATTAGTAAGTTTTGGTGGTTTCTTATTACTAGATTTAAATGTTGGTAGTTTTTGTCAGCATATTTTAAATTATCATTAATCCACTCATTTGCATTTTCAATTAAATAGGGGGTAGGCAAATCTAGCAGCCATTTTCTTATGTTGGGGTTGTTGAATTTTTTGGTTAATTCTTGTGCATCACCTTTATTAAACGGGGTAATTGAGTATGAGCTATTACAATTAATTATCATTTAGTGCTTTAAATAAAAAAGCCGCTACATAAAAATGCAGCGGCTCTAAATTTTAAAATAGAATTGTTTTATTCTTTAACTAAAGTTTCTGAAACTAAAGTTTCGCCATTGCTTTCAACTTTAATAATGTACAAGCCATTTTCAAGGTTGTTAGCTGCAATGTTTAGGTTGTGATTTCCGGTGTTATAGGTAGTATTATTTACAGTTGAAACAACACGGCCTAAGGCATCATAAATATTGATTTCAATGTTTTTTTCTTCATTAATTTCAAAAGAAACATTGGCATTATCAGTTACAGGGTTAGGGTAAACACTAAAGTTCATTGCGTCAGCTTCATCAATACTTGTAGCGTCAGAAATCAGGTTGATTTCATCAATCCAAAATGAATTCCCAGATGAACCAGGAGTAACTCTAAGTCTAATAATTACTTCCTTATCCTTGTAATCTTCAAGCGAAGCGTACATTCTTCTGTACTCTTTATAACTAGGTAAATAAAGTTGAGTAGCATCAGTAGGTTGACCTGTTTCTCTTGCGTTTTCAGTATGAACGCCATTCCAAGTAGTACCACAATCATCAGATACTTCAAGCTCAATAGTAGGGGCAGTACCGCCTTGGCTGCCATCAGAGTATGCGTACCAATAAGATACGTAAGGGTCAGAAGTTTTGGATAAATCTGCTTTTCCAAAAACAAAGTCAGCAGGTTTACCAGCAACATTCCAACTACTATGCAAGTAGTATTGTAACGCACCATATGACGCTTTTGCACCATATGGGGATTGAGTGCTGTAATAAACTCTAAATGCAGAATTTTCAGTAGAAACTAAAGCTGCGCTTTCAGGATTGGTTCCATTAAAAGTAGCTTCATAACCTGTCGTAATTGCATCAGCCATAAATGAATACCCGGTAATTATTTCACCCGCAGAATTGTCAGTTTTAGTATCCAATAAGGTGCCACCATTAAGGTTCTCAGGCGCTCCAACAGAAATGCTGTATGTACCTCCAGGTAAGGCTATTTCGTCAAAAGTGATTTCGGTACTCTCGTTTTGAGCCAATGTACCTGAATAAGATTCTTTATATTCAGTAGTACCTACCATAGCAATAATATCAAAAGATGTTATGTCTTTGCTATCTAAGTTAGTTACTGTAAATGAAGGGGTAACTGAAGTAGCACAGATTCCACCATCTAGTACAGTGTTGTTTGCAACTGAAAGATCAGCTTGAAATTCAGCAGGAATGTCAACTATTTCTGATACACCAGAAAGAATTTCTTGTTGGTTTTCAGCAACAAAAGCTGCTACTTCTAAATTGTGTAATAGTACAGGAACTCCGTTAATATCTGCTGGGATAGAGTAAGTGTATGTTTTAGAGAAGAAAGAACCTGAAGTGGCGTCGATATCTTCGCCCCATTGGCCTGTTACTAAATCTCTTAGCATATGCTGGTGGTTATAATCACCATTTGCTAATATATTTTCTGGATAATAACTAGTAGCACCAGTTTGAGGGCCGGGAACGTTGTTTTGAAGAATAGCAACATTCAATTTATTCTTGGCATTAGCTGCATCGGCAGTATAGTAAACTTCTACATCAATAGTAAGTTCTCTATTAGCCATATCTAATTCAGTTTGAATTGCAACATTAACTGGTGAATTTTCTGACATCATAGTTGATGCAGAGTTGGCCCAATCACCACGACTTTGAGCTGTACCACCATCTTGAGAAGCTGCAAATTTATGACGGTTTACTGTTCCGGCTGGGTAACCTGATAGACCAGATTGGCCTGCTATAGCGTCTCCCCATGGTGTTCTAAAATCAGGATCACCAGCATTAGGGTTTGCGTATCCGCCTTGGTGAATATTGATTAATACAACATCTCCTTTATTGGCATCTTTTAACTCTTGAGCTCTTTTGTGTCCATCAGGGCAAAAGGTACAATATATACCAGTAAACTCTTCAAGCACTGCATTTTTCTTTTCGGGTGAAGTGCTTACAAAAGTTTGCGCCATAGCACTAAAACTCATTAAAGCAACCACCAAAAACAAGTAAATTTTCTTCATTCTTATTTGGTTTTATTTTAAGTGGCAATTTTATCAAAATATTACCCCAATAAAAACCTTTTTACGCGAATTAAGAATTTATTTCAATTGTATATTAACCATTAGGGGTGTCGGGAGTTGTACTGTAAAGTCAAAAATTGAGTTTTTCGCTTATTTCATCTTTAGTGCGAGTGATTGAAATCGCTCGTTACTGATCAGAAACGATGGAATTCATGCCATCCAAATGCCTTTTGGCATCATTGCCGATACCCCTATTAAACATTGTTAGAAATTCGGCTGCAAGGTGTTTACATTGGAGCAGCCAAAGAAGATTATAACCTCGATGATTATGAGATTTAAATAATTTTCAAACAAGGTCAAAAAAAAATCCCTATCGATTTAGACCGATAGGGATGTAATTTAATTTTAAGACTTTTTTCTACAGGTGTATTACCTCTCCGTAAGCTGCGGCGGTAGCTTCCATTACGGCTTCGCTCATGGTTGGGTGCGGGTGCACCGCTTTAAGTATTTCGTGGCCTGTGGTTTCTAGCTTTCTGGCAGTTACCGCTTCGGCAATCATTTCAGTTACATTGTAGCCAACCATGTGGCAACCTAACCACTCACCATATTTAGCGTCGTAAATTACTTTTACAAAGCCTTCAGAGTGGCCCGATGCTTTTGCCTTACCACTCGCCGAAAAAGGAAATTTACCTACTTTCAGTTCGTATCCCGCTTCTTTAGCTTGCTCTTCAGTATAGCCAACTGATGCTATTTCAGGTGAGCAATATGTACAGCCCGGAATATTGTTATAATCTAAAGGATCTGGTTTTTCACCTGCTATTTTTTCAACGCAGATTATTCCTTCAGCTGAAGCTACGTGCGCAAGTGCTGGGCCGTGTACCACATCGCCAATGGCATACACACCTGGCACACTTGTTTGATAAAAGTCATCAACTGCAATTTTATCTCTATCTACCTTAATGCCTAGGGTTTCTAGTCCAATACCTTCAATATTGGTTTTTATTCCAACTGCCGAAAGCATTACATCACATTCAATAATTTCTTCGCCTTTTTTAGTTTTAACAGAAACCTTGCATCCATCGCCACTAGTATCTACACTTGTTACTTCGGCAGATGTTTTTACTTTAATACCTTGTTTTTTAAAGTTTTTGGTTAATTCTTTTGAAACATCGGCATCTTCATTCGGTACAATTCTAGGCAGGTACTCAACAAGGGTTACTTCGGTTCCGATTGAATTATAGAAATAGGCAAACTCGCAACCAATGGCGCCTGTTCCCATTACTACCATTTTTTTAGGTTGTTTTTCTAGGCTCATGGCTTTACGGTATTCAATTACCTTTTCGCCATCTACTTTAATGTGTGGCAATTCTTTTGCTCTGGCCCCGGTAGCAACTATAATGTTTTTGCCTTCAACAATTTGTTTTTCGCCGTTACTGTTGGTTACTTCTACTTTTTTAGGAGATATAAGCTTACCAAAACCGTTAATAACGTCAATTTTATTTTTTTTCATCAAAAACTGCACGCCTTTGCTCATGCCGTCGGCAACATTTCTTGATCTTTTAATAATTCCATCAAAATTGGCACTGCTTTCAGAAACTTCAACTCCAAAATCGCTTGCATGGTTAATGTAATTAAAAACCTGTGCAGATTTTAGTAGTGCTTTTGTTGGAATACAACCCCAGTTCAAACAAATTCCTCCAAGAGATTCTTTTTCAATTACAGCGGTTTTTAACCCTAATTGTGATGCTCTAATTGCGGTTACGTATCCACCAGGGCCGCTCCCTAAAATAACTATGTCGTAAGCCATATTCTTGTTTAAGTGAAATTTTGCGCAAAAGTAAATCTTGTACTTTCATTCACCAACCTAATTGCTAATGCAAACACTTAATCAGATTTAAGTATTGCTTTTTGGTATTGGCAATGGTTATAACCAACTTTGTATTTATGAAATGGATTATCGGTATGCTACTTGGCGCATCAATATTTATGTTAAATGCATGTGGTGGTGAAGATTTAATCTTCTTTGTGAATATTCCAAAGTCAGGTTTTTCTGGAAAAAACATCATTCATGAAGAGTTATCGAACCTTGATTCAACTGAAGATTATAGTTTAATAGTGCAGCTCGATAGGGATATGACCTACAAAGTGGTATTTAATAATTTGAGCGAAAAATTGCCAGTTAATACTAAAGATAGTTTGGCTTCGGTGTGGAACGTGGTAAGTGCCAATCAAAATACAGGATGGTTTGTATTTGATTATGATTACAATGAGCAAAGCCAAACGTTTATAGCTGAAGGACCAGTTTCTGCTCACATGAGCTTAAAATTTACCGGATGCGGTAAAATGCGAGTTGATATATATGAAACGGGAAATAAAAAACTAACAGAATCGAAAACAGTTAGCTGGGAAAGCTTTTGTGATCCTTGATGCTATCCTAAATCTGGTTTTTTGTTATTGTATTTGTTCATGGCATTTGGCAACCCCTCCAGTACAAAACTTTCAGTGGCTAATACGGCCAAATCAATTGAGTGCATTACATTTATAAAATCATTTTCACTCCACTCGCCTAATACATAATCAATTTGCTTGCCTTTTGCATAGTTATTACCAATTCCAAATCTTAATCTAGAAAACTTGTTATGACCAAGTACTTCGTTAATATGTTTTAAGCCATTATGCCCTCCGTCAGACCCTTTTCCTTTTAACCTAATTGTGCCTTCGTCAATGGCAATATCGTCGGTAACCACTAATAGGTTTTCAATGGGAATTTTTTCGCTTTGAAGCCAATATCTCACTGCCTTGCCGCTAAGATTCATAAAGGTATTTGGCTTAAGCAATAGCACTTGCTTGTTTTTAACTCTAAATTGAGAAACGGCTCCTAATTTTTGATCTGTAAATTCAGCATTATACTTTTTACAGAAAGCATCTAAAACCATAAACCCGACATTATGCCGGGTTTTTGAATATTTTGGACCAATATTGCCTAGACCGGCAATTAGGTATTTCATGTCAAATTAAATTACTAATCGGCGTCTTCGGTTCCTTTACCTTTTAATGCCCTTGGAATTTCTATAGTTGCTACAGGAAGATTTGGTGAATTTAAAATTTCAATACCTTCGATATTTACATTTTTAACTCGTACACTTTTTCCTAAACCAAGACCTTCAATACTTACAGGGATTTTTTCAGGTAAATCTTTGGTAAAGCCTTTAACTTTAAGTTTTCTCATTTTAATTGCCA
>JBMYOR010000101.1:7999-8243 GCA_049599535.1 Bacteroidia bacterium
AGCTTGCACACCCGGAGATGTACCTTCAATGGTTACAGGCAACTCACAAGAAACTGCTTTATCGTCACTTACTTCTAAAAAGTCAACGTGGGTTACTTCGTCAGATAGTGGGTTGAATTGCGTTTCTTGAACAATAGTTCTATAGGTATTGCCTTCAACTTCAATATTTACCAAAAAGGTATCAGCAGTAAATACAATATCTTTAAAGTCGTTTATGAAAGAGCTAAAGTGTACATTATTCTCC
>JBMYOR010000102.1:0-8178 GCA_049599535.1 Bacteroidia bacterium
AGGAAGTAGATATGAGGCTGTTAGATTTGAAGAGAATTCACAATTTGTTCTGTACTCGGGATCATTACGAAGTCCTATATCCCAATTCTTTGGGAATAATCAAAAAAGAAGATTTAACGTGTTTAGGTTAAAGCGTATCTATCTTACCAATAGATGTTTCTTCAACCACGAGTTGGCGATGATGAGAAATGCGTCAGTATTTACGGATATGATTAAAAACAAACAGACAAATGAGTAAGTCAGCTGAAGACATAGTGTAAAGTGGCGATGCCTTAAACGACCGACTATGTTTTGGTATACACGTGTTTAAGCTTTATGAATGCCTGAACGTTTTCCTTTACTAAATTTGGGCTTGGAGCTTTTGTACTTTAATGGGTGACCGATTCCCATTGCACAAAGTAGCTGGCAATGAGTTTAGCGGATAGTCGATACGGTGTGACACTCCTTTAAGATGTAAAGAGAACCGCCGTATAGCAATATGTGGTATTAGACGCTCACTCCGCTAGTCTATCTTGCGGAGCCAGCTACTCGATTAGGTACTGGCTTTTAATTAATTTTTCTTTTCTAGTATATCGAAGCATTCATCAAATAGAGCTTTCATCTTTAATGGCACTCGCTCATATGTCATATCATGATACTTGTATCTTATTTTTCTAGAATATAATTCAACAACATCATTTTCTCCAATGCTTAAAGTTGCGTTTGCACCGTATAGAATTGATACAGTACTACTATCAGGGTAGATAAAAGTTTGAATATAACCTTCCATATAATTAAAAGTATCAATTGATCTATATCCTTCTGGAATATAAATGTTTATCGAGTCATTTTCGCACAAGAGTTTCACCCTTTGAATCGATATATTCTCATTGACTTGTCCGTGTATTGCTGAACTGAGACAGCACATGAGTACGAAAAGTGAAATTCGATGTGATTTCATTTCCTTTTAACTTGTGCCAAAGTATGTTCTAAACAGACTAATTACGAATACCTGCTCTATTATTTGAGTTTAAATAAGGCATCTAAAAAGCCAAGTAATTCGCCTTTCTTTTTAATTACCCAAATAGGAAACATTTTGTCGTGCTGTAATAGTTTCTCGGTGGTACTGCCCAATATTACCGTGGCAATATCAGTTTTACCACGTGAGCCAATCATTATCATATCAGCCGCATTTTCTTCTGCCATTTGCAATATTTCTTCGCTCGGCTCGCGGTTGTCATCAACTTTAAAAACAGACCTGATTTTTAAATTATCATTTCCATAACCGTCTAAAAACTCATCAAATTTTCTTTGTGCATGCGCTTGCATTACACTGTCAATTTGCTCTTTCTCTTTACCTGTTTTGTGCCAACCTAAAGGAAGCGAATAACAATTGGCGGCAATTAATTCAACATTATTTTCTCCATAAATACCGGTAGCGGTATCAATGGCAAGCTTTGATTTTTTTGAAAAATCAAGTGGCAATAGAATTTTTTCAACTGGTTTTACTTGGTAATCTTCAGGAATAAATAATATAGAGCCATCAACCTTACGTGCCAATTTTTGTGGTAGTACACCTTGGCCGTTTTCTTTATGCTTCTTACCTACAATTAAAAGGTCAACGTTTTTAATATGAGCCCAATGCAACATGCCTTCAAAAGCCCCGCCTTCAACCACCTGGCAAATTACATCGGTGTCGTTATCAGACTTAATGTGTTGGGCTACTAAGGTTTCAAGTTTTTCTAAAAGGCTTTCATCACTTGGTTTAAGGGAGTCAACGCCCAGCTCTTCAAGTACTTCAGGGGGCAAATCCAAATCTTCTTCAGCGTGTACAAAGTATATCACATTTGGGTTTAAAACCTCATTAATCATTTTTGTGTATTCTAACAGTACTTGATCAGCTTCAGAAAAATCAATGCCAACCATTATGCGCTTATAATTTGCCATTTGTATCGAGTTTTGGTTATTCAAAAATAAGCAAGCAAAGTGCTAAAATTTATGGTAATAATGGCAAGTAAATCACTTTTTATAGTCTTCACTAATTTTGGTAACACCACTTTGTTTTTTTAGGTAATAAAGTATTTACTTCGCACACCAATGGAAGGCTACACCGTATCAGCGCGCAAATACAGACCAGCAACTTTTGAAACAGTAGTGGGTCAGAAACATATTACTGATACACTTAGAAATGCAATTGCAAGTAACCATTTGGGGCAAAGTTTTTTGTTTTGTGGCCCACGTGGAGTTGGTAAAACTACATGCGCACGTATTTTGGCCAAAACCATAAATTGTACCAATCATACCCCAGAGCATGAAGCGTGCGGCGAATGCGAATCATGCAAATCATTTGCTTCGCAGCAATCATTAAGTGTTTTTGAACTTGATGCTGCTAGTAATAATTCGGTTGATGATATAAGACGTTTGGTAGATCAAGTACGTTTTCCGCCGCAAACGGGTAAGTACAAAACGTATATAATTGATGAGGTTCACATGCTTTCTCAATCGGCTTTTAATGCATTTTTAAAAACCCTTGAAGAGCCTCCATCATACGCCATATTTATTTTGGCAACTACTGAAAAACATAAAATTTTACCTACTATCATATCGCGCTGTCAGGTTTTTGATTTTAGGCGTATTTTGGTGAAAGATAGTGTTGAGCACCTTAGCAAAATTTGCGAAAGAGAAGCTGTAAAAGCCGATGATGATGCTCTTTACGTAATTGGTGAAAAAGCCAATGGTGCCTTAAGAGATGCTCTTTCAATTTTTGATAGAATTGTGAGCTTTTCGGGCAATAATATTACTTATCAAGATGTAATTGAGAATTTGAGTATTCTTGATTACGATTACTATTTTAAAGCGGTTGATGCTTTTATGGCTTCAGATATAAGCAAAGTAATGTTGCTTTTTGATGAGATTTTAGCCAAAGGTTTTGATGCACACGATTTTTTAATTGGGCTAGCTGGCCATTTCAGAAACTTATTGGTAAGTAAAGATGAGCGAACAATTGGTTTAATGGATGTAACCGAAACCAGTCAGAAACGATATTTAGAACAAGCCAAAGTAGCCAGCCAAAGTTTTATACTTTCGGGTATGAATGTGCTTAATCAGTTCGACGTAAATTATAAAATGTCGAAAAATCAAAGGCTACACGTTGAACTTGCTTTAATGAAACTTTGTCATATTAATGAAGCTATTCAGTTGGCCATTGATGCACAAGGCTTAAAAAAAAAAGTGAGTTAGAAAAACCGCAAACTCCTACGCAGCAACCAAAATCTCAATTGGCTCAAATGCAGAGCGATATTGAGAAAAAACAACGAGGAGATTTACCTGATACAAGTACAGTAGAAACAAAACCACAAGAAAAAACCACGCAGAAAAGTGGGGGCATATCTCTTAAAAACTTAAGCAAACTCAAAGAAAAGGTTAAGCAAGAACACCACGAGCAAAATGCTAAAGCCGCGCATGCTCAAAATGTTGAAATACCATTTGAAGGCTTTTTAAAAACCTGGAACGACTTTGCTATTGAGGCGAGAGAGAAAGGTAAAAAGAGCTTGCACATGCTTATGACCGCAAGCGAACCTACTTACCGTGGCCGAAATTCTTTTCAAATAAAAGTGGCCACCGAAACCCTAAAAGAAACTTTTAATGCAGAAAAAATGCATTTAGTTGATAAAATAGGTGACAAGTTTGGTACTACACTGTTTGAAATTAACGTTGAAATTGTTGAAGTATCAGAAGACGAGAAAACCAAGTTTTTGGCTACTCCAAAAGAAAAATACGATCACATGGTAAAAATCAACCCTGAGCTCAAAAATTTAATGGAAGAGTTAGGTTTAGATTTCAACTTTTAGTTGTTAAAATGAAAAGCGAAGAGCGGTCTCCTTTAAAAATATATCTATTTTACTGCATGGTAGTGGGGGCTATTTTTCTAATAAGTCAGAATATTTTAGTGCTTAAAAAAATGTGGCCACAACTGCCTGTTGATGCGCCAAATTTTAGCAGTTTGTTTTTAGGAGATGATAAGCCAAAGTATGTTGAGCTTGAATCGGCCATAGCCATTAACGATATCGATACCACTACACTGGTAAGTGAAATCGATACATCAATTGCAGATTCAGCCAATGTTGATGAACCCGAAGAAGAACCCAAAGAGCGGCCACGGCAATTGCTTACTTATGATTCGGTACCGCCACCTGGCTTAATATCTTTTTTTAATCAATTGAGAGCAATTGAGTTAGGCGATACTAAGCAAAAGGTAAGAATTATGCATTTGGGCGATTCTCAAATAGAACTTGATAGAATTAGCTCTTATGTAAGAAACAAATTACAATGGCGATTTGGTGGCAGTGGGGTTGGATTTGTGCCTATGTATAATCCGTTAATTACAGGTGGTAGGTTAAAAAATGAAGGCAGTTGGTACCGTTATACAAATTATGGTAATGAAGCAAAAAGCGAATTAGGCTCTTACGGGGCATGGCAATCGTTTACATCATTTACACCTTATCCATTAGATTCTACCTATAACGATACCAATAGTTTTGAAGCTTCTACAGAGTATTTGGGCTATAAAGAGCTTTATAGCTTAGCCAAATCGTTTACATCATTTAAATTATTTTACGAGCTGCCAAAAGGCAATGTAAGTTTAAAGGTTACCGCAGGCGATTCAGTTTTTACCGATAGCTTAGTGGCCGATAGCAATGGCTTTAAGGTATTTGAATGGAAATCAAGTGCGAAAATTAAAGGACTTAAACTGGCCTTTAGCGGAAATGTAAGTCCAAAGTTTTATGGTATTTCGTTAGAAAACGAAGCAGGTATTACATTAGATAATGTGGCAATGAGAGGTAGTTCGGGTACCTTTTTTAATAAAAACAAAGGCGAACAAACCGCCGTAATGTTCAAGCAGCTAAATCCATCATTGGTTATTTTAGAGTATGGCGGTAATGTAATGCCCTACATAAAAGATTCTGCTAAATGTGAGTATTATGGGCGGTCAATTTCATATCAGATTAAATTGGTAAAGCAAATGTGTCCAAAAGCAGGAATCATATTTATTGGGCCGGCTGATATGAGTTACAAAAATGGCTTGTATTACGAAACATATCCATTGCTTGGCTATGTAAGAGATGTGCTAAAGCAAGTGGTACATCAAAATGGGGCCGCTTATTGGGATATGTATGAAGCCATGGGCGGAGAAAACTCAATGCCATCATGGGTGGCTGCAGATCCGCCATTAGCGGGTAATGATTACACGCATTTTACTTACAAGGGGGCCGCTTTAATTTCGGAGCTTTTTTATTATGCGCTTGAAACTGAATACAATAAATTTATAACTAAAAAAGAAGATAACTTACCGTGATATTAAAACGAACCTTACTTTTTATAATACCAATTTTATTTTTGGCTTTTGCCCAAGATACTGATAAAGAAAAATTGCCTTATGTTAAATATAATAAAAATGTAATTTATACACCGGCGGGCGACTCGGGTAATTTATCATTGTTTTGGCCCAAGTTTCATAATGCGGTTAGAAACCTTGATAAACTAAATATTATACATTTTGGGGGCTCACATATACAAGTAGATATATATCCTAATTTAATGAGAGAAAAGCTTCACATGCTTGATTCAATAAATATTGCGTCTCGTGGGTTGGTTTTTCCTTATTCGGCGGCAAAAACAAATAATCCTACCAATTATAGAACAAGGTATAAAGGCGAGTGGAAAGGGCAACGAAGCTCAGTTTCATACCACAAAAGTACTTGGGGGGTAATAGGCATATCAGCCATTACAAGTGATAATAAGCCATCATTTTCAATGACATTTGAAAGGGGCAAAACACCAGTAGCATTTAATAAAGCCACGGTATTTTGCAATAGTGCAGAGGCAGGCTATAATATTAAACTACCCGATTCGGTAGGTATATACTACGTTAATTATACAGCTGATGGCTATGCCGAAATTACATACGCCAAAACCCAAAATGCATTTGTTATTGACTTTGAAGCCATGCCCGAGCATAAAGAAATGTTAGTATGGGGTGTTTTGCTTGAAAATAATAATTACGGAATTACTTATAATTCAATTGGGGTAAACGGTAGTCGATTTGTGTCGTTTAAACGATGCGAAAAGTTTGACGAGCAGCTCAAGTACTTAAACCCTGATTTGGCCATAATTTCAATTGGAACCAATGATAGCTCAGACCCCAGTTTTGATTCGGTAAACTACGAACACAACTATGATTCGTTTATACAGCAAGTACTTAAGGCTAACCCTAATTGTGCATTTGTGCTTACAGTGCCAAATGATAATTATATCAGACGAAAGTATATAAACGAGCATTTGCCCGAAGTACAGCGAATAATTTTTAGGTTGGCAAAAAAATATAAAACGCATGTTTGGGATATGTTTGCCATTATGGGGGGGCTACATTCGTCAAAAACCTGGAAAGATCAAGGTATGATGAAAACTGACCTAGTTCATTTTACCAAAGATGGTTACTTGCTTAAGGGCGACCTTTTTTACGATGCTTTTATGCAAGAGTATTACCAACGTTTTCCTGATCAAGACGAGTAAGCAACTTGGAAATTCTAAAGCATATATTCAGCTTTTCAGAGCAATTGCCCATGATATTTACAGGGCTTGAGTTTTGGGTGTTTTTTTTAGTAATATTTCCGCTTTTTGCATTGCTGTACAAAAAAAGCACTGCTCGAAACGCCTATCTAGCGTTAGTTAGTTTCTATTTCTACTATAAAACTAGCGGCTCTTTTATTATACTGTTAGTATTTACCATATTATTAGGATTTTTTGCGGGTAAGTATATTTACCAGTCAAATAGTAAACAACGCAAACAATTAATTTTAGGTATATCGGTAGGCTTGCTGTTGTTTTTTCTATTCTTTTTTAAGTACGCCTATCTGTTTATTGATACTATTAATGCGGTAGCGGGAACCGATTTGCATGTGCATAATTATTTTGCCGATTGGGGAAATATGCTTTGGCCAAAAGGAGGCTTTAATCCTGATGTAATAATATTACCTGTTGGTATTTCTTTTTTTACTTTTCAAATAATAACCTATGTAGGTGATATTTACCGAAAGCAGTTAAAACCTATTAGTTCGTTAACTGATTTTGCATTTTATGTTTCGTTTTTTCCGCAATTGGTGGCGGGCCCTATTGTGCGGGCCAGGGAGTTTTTGCCGCAGTTAAAAAACACCAATCCTATATCCAAAGCTGAGTTTTCATTGGCCGTTTACATGATCTTAAAAGGCTTGTTTAAAAAGCTTTTTATAGGTGATTACATGGCGGTAAACTTTATTGATAGGGTTTTTGATAACCCAATGATGTATACGGGCACCGAAAATTTAGTAGCGGTTTTTGCATACTCACTACAGGTTTATGTCGATTTTTCGGGGTATACCGATATTGCCATTGGCTTGTCTCAGCTAATGGGGTTTAAATTGAGTCCAAATTTCAATTCGCCGTACAAAGCAATAAATGTGAGCGATTTTTGGCGCCGTTGGCACATTTCATTATCAGGGTTTTTACGCGATTATTTATACATACCATTAGGCGGTAACCGCAAAAGTGAAAACAGAACACAGCTCAATTTAATGATTACCATGTTACTAGGAGGGCTTTGGCATGGCGCAAGTTGGAATTTTGTAATATGGGGTGGCCTAAATGGGGCCGGATTAATGGTTTACAAGTTCTGGAAAAAAATTAGCCCCTATGAAAAGCTAACTAATTGGTGGGTAAGACCTTGGAAGATTTTAGTAACCTTTACATTTATTACCCTAACTCGGGTGTTTTTTAGATCGCCCGATATGGAAATTGTTGGGCAATGGACAACTCAGGTTTTTCAAAATTTTTCAATATCGATTTTACCTGAGTTTATAATAGGTTTTTATAAAGTTTGGTTGGTTATGGGCTTAGGTTTTCTGTTACATTGGCTACCAAATTCATTTAAAAATAAGTTGCTCAATTATTTTAGCAATAGCCCCATGTGGTGGCAGGCTATTATGAGTGCCATTATTGTTTTAATTATATATCAGTCACTATCAGCTGAAATGCAACCCTTTATTTATTTTCAATTTTAAGATTATGATTAAAAAAGACTTAATTATAAATTAATCAGAATTTGAAAAATAGTTTTTGGTTAAAATGGGTGTCGGGAATGATACCACCATTCAATCCGATGGA
>JBMYOR010000103.1:0-8158 GCA_049599535.1 Bacteroidia bacterium
GCGATGGACTGAAGTCCATCGTTCCTGATCAGAAGCGAGCGATTTCAATCGCTCGAATGTCAGTTTTACAGGATTTTTTGGTTTAGTGGCAAGATTACCGATACCCCTTTTATATTATTAAGTTCTAACGTGAAAATCAATTCTAATCTTTATTATTTCTCTACCATTGCCTGCGATAATTCAATAATGACTACAGGCTTAAATCTTTCCTTCCATTCTTACAATCTTTGGTGTAAAGCTTCCTAATACTTCAACCAAATCGGTTTGGCAGCTCATAACTTGATGAATATTCTTATAGGCCATAGGTGCTTCATCTAGCCCGCCACCAATAAGGGTTACGTTATTTTCTTTTAACTTATTTTTCATCATTTTGGGTGCGAGCGACTGTTTGGCCTGGGTTCGGCTCATAACCCTACCTGCCCCATGCGATGCTGAATTAAGCGAATTTGTATTGCCCTTGCCGCGAACAATAAACCCAGGGGCCGTCATGGAGCCCGGAATAATACCGAGAACACCCTCAGCTGCTGGCGTTGCGCCTTTCCTGTGCACAATTAACTCATTTCCATGTGCATCTGGCTCTTTCCAAGCAAAATTATGGTGATTCTCTACCCGGCCAACGTATTGCTGACCTAGGTGTTTGGCTATACGCTCATGCATTTGATGGTGGCATGCCGAAGCATAATCACCAGCTAAATTCATAGCTTGCCAATATTCCTGTCCATTTTCAGTTGACAAATCAAGCCAACTTAAATGGCGGGCTCCTTCAGGCAATCTGCAAGTATCTTGTGCTAGTTTGGTATAAAACCTTGCAATATTAGCCCCCAACCCACGCGATCCTGAATGGGTTAAAAACCCAACATATGTACCCAATGGTAACTTAAACTCATTTTGTATATCAGTGATCTCTACAATTCCGAATTCAGCAAAATGATTTCCCCCACCTGATGTACCTATTTGATATGCTGCCTTTTTATGTAGTGTTTTTACATATGGAATATCATAAAACTCATCGCGCTCTAAAACTGCATGCGGCATTTTTTTTTCAAACACATGCTTATTACCAAAACGCGTGTTTTCAATCAATGCTTTTTGCAAGCTTTCTCTCCGTTTATCAAGCACTTCAGGTTTTAGATCAAATACACTCAGGCACATGCGGCAACCAATATCTACACCAACACCATATGGTATTACCGCATTTTTAGTAGCTAATACGCCGCCTATTGGCAACCCATATCCATGATGCGCGTCAGGCATTAATGCTCCTGAAATGCTCACGGGCAATTTCATAGCTTGGTTCATTTGATGTATTGCACCGGGCTCTATATTGTCTTTGCCATAAATGGCATATTCAGGTAAAGTAGCTTTTAATTCAAACTCAAGCTTTTCTTGAATTTTTTCTCTATTACTAATAAGCTCTTTGGCCACTTGCCAAAAGGCATCGTCATCGCTGTAATGCTCGGGGTTTTGCAACACCTTTTGCAGCATATCAAGCTTTTGTTGCCTGCTTTTGGTCTTATACTTTTTTTGAACTGCATTTACTGCAACGCCTATAACTTTTCCTTCTGAAAAGCCAATATCCATAAGGTGTTTACCTCTTATTTTTGAATTTCCCATTTTTATTATTTTAAAATAGGTATCGGGAATGATACCACGATTCAATTGGATGGAATCAACTCCATCATTTCTGATCAGTAACGAGCGATTTCAATGGCTTGCACAAAACAAAAATTAAGCATTCTACTTAACTTTATATTTCTTAGCTCAACCACCGATGCCTCTATTTTTAATTATAATTCTCCCATTATCATTTTTATAATAGTTATAAAAATGATTCAGCGATACTTGCTTTAACTAACCTTATACAGGTTAAATAAAGACAGACTTTTATCCACCGAATATTGGGTTTGCGGGCAGGTCAGACTTGTTGCCAGAAAACAAAAAACCCGACCTAATGGCCGGGTTTTAAGTATTTATACAATTTCTTTACTTATAATCCAGACCATTCTATATGCCACGCAGCACATCCCAATGGGGCGTATGTGTTGTGATTCTTTTGACTTTTGAACATATAGATTTGTTGTTTTTGTTATTTGATGATGCAAGTATAAGACACTTTTTAAATAACATGCAAATTTTATTATTATTTTTATTGCACTACTCAGCTAATTTATTTGCTCGTTAGCTTTTTTGAGTTTTTAAACATGAGCTCAATATTTGAATAAAGACTGCTTTTATTACTTGCTGTAACGTTAACCAATTTGTAATTGTCATTACCCAAAAGCATTTGTTTACGCCAAACCCATTGCGATATAGTTCTATTTTTTCCATTATCGTACCACCATGCGGTATAGAGTACACTTGATTGGTTTCTTAACTTTCCTGTTATAACTTCACTACCAAACAATTCAACTTTTTCAAATTCAGTCAGTTCAAAACCACTACCCTTCCAACACACCATGGGCTGATGATCTAATCTAAACACCCCCTTGTTTGGCTTTATATAAATCATAGTATTTGCACTCTGTAAACTGAGAATCTCTGTTTTTAGCAACTTAGATTTAAAACCGGGGATTTTAAAAGTTTTAACGCTGTATTGATCCTTAACAATTTCGGTAGGCTTAAACATTATGCCTTGCATGGCAACAAATAATATTGGCACAATTAACCAGTTTGAGTATTTTAATGGCTTTGTTGTTTGCGTTTCAACCGTATTATCTGTAAAAAACTTAGATTTTAAAACCCTTTTAACTGCCATTAGAATTAAGGGAAAACTCATTACAATCAACAACATACCTACCCAATAATGCCATACTGAAGTTACGGGAATTTGATAGGCCACCAAAACTATAATCCTAATTAAGTTACCCGTAATTACCACCGCTAACGATACTAAAAGCAAAACTACTATACCCAAGTAATTGGCTGTTTTATTGGTGCCTTTCTCCTTATAAGCCAACCAAATAAACATTAACGAAAAACCTGTAACTACCATTTTTAATCCTGAACACGCCTGATCTACTGCGAACTGTGTATCACCATTAAAAATTAAACTGCCTTGGGCCCTAAATTCAGAATTATAAATACTCAGAACCGTAGTAGCCGCATTGCTTAAAAATTTTCTGATCGGAAAACTAAAAACTTCAAACCCATAAACAACCAAAGGGGTTGAAAGCAGTAGAACTAATACCGCCGAACGATTAAGCTTACCAACTGTACTTTCAATAATTAAAAACACAAGCGAAAAGAGTGACATATACAACCCAAATGCCGATTGAAATACTACATGAAACAACATTGAAGGTATAAATACTCCAAGCATTCGGTAAGAGTAAATGCCCTTTGATCTAATGTAAATTGATAAGGGAAGCAAGACAACCCAAATATTCTCGAGAGTAAAGCCAAGATTACGGTAAGCCATTAAAAAAGGAATTGCACTTAAAAGCATAAATGCAATCCAAAACCAAGGGCTTTTTAATATCAACTTTATGGCAAGAACGCGCAACTATTTAATTACCCTTTGGTAAACCACATAAACTAAAACTGAACCAATAAGTAAAATAAAAAACCACTCGTGCGGCTCAGGTACCGCGCCATTTGACGAACTACTAAATCCAAAACTTACATTTTGGTTTGGTTGAATTTGCTGTGGTACATCATCTACTGCTACAAATGATGTATACTTACTCAATAGATTGTATTTAATACCTAAATCAATTATATCACTTTTATTTTCTTCGTTGTGAGCTGCATTTTCGTAATCAGAAAGCAAGGCTATTTTATGACGTGCCCATAGGTATTTAAGGGCAGCATTTGACTTTGAGATATTGGCATTTTCAAGGGTGGCTTCTGATGTGTACTCAGCCAATCCTGTGGTGCCTTTTACCCTTACCAAACCTTCAGCTTTTTTATATTTTCCAAAAACTAATATTGGCTTTTCGGCAAAAAGATCTCCTTGATTTTCAGGAATAGCATCATAAGCGCTAAATCCATTATCATACTCTACTTTAACTTGCGTAAGCAAAGGGCTTTTAATATAATCTCTATACGCGTTGGCCTTATCGGTGCTTTCGTTTAAATTGGTAATAATTAGCGGCTCGCAATTACCTACATGGGCCAGGCCTTCAATTAAATATCTATTTACGTTACTACCAATTCCGAACGGAAAAAAATTGGCATCGCCTAAATTATTTCTGACAAAATCAAAGGCTTCAGTTTCAACTGTTACAAAACCATCTGTTACCAAAACAAATGATGTTGAATACTCATTATTTTGCTTTAGGCCCATTGCTTTTTTCATGGCGGGCAACAGGTCAGTGCCGCCTGTTCCATGCTCCTTATCAATAAACGCAATGGCTTCTTTTAAATTTCTGCTTGTTGCGGCAACCGATTCATTTGCAAATACCGAACTCCCTGAAGCAAATAGCAGCACGTTGAACTTATCAATATCTCTTAAATTCGATATTAAATTTCTCATTAAATCTTTACTGATTTCAATTGGGGCACCGTTCATTGAACCAGAAACATCAACAATAAAAATGTATTCTCTTGGTGGAATCTCACTCGTTTTATATTGCTGCGGCGGCTGCGCCATGTAAAGAAAAAAGTTTTCATTTTCGCCTTCATAGCACAGTAGGCCCGTTTCTATTTTGTTTCCGCTAAGTTTATATCTTACAATAAAATCAGGCCCTATTTGTTTTGGCCCTGGATTTTTAAGTTTTACAATGGCGCTCTTTTTATCAATAAAATCAACATTTGCAGTATGCGATGGGCAATTTACACTGCCAATAGGCATACCGCTATTGATTAATACGCTTATATCAAAATATGGCTTGTTGTATTCAACATTCTCAGATTCGCCGCTAACGTGTGGGTTAGCTACCCAATCGGCATCTCCGTGCCCTTCGCCCACATACCTTTCACCAACATCGGTAGGTAAAATAAACTCATAAACTCCCTTTTTGGGCACTAAAAGTTCAGTATAACTTAATATCACTTCTATTTTTTCGCCGGCCCCAATGTTGGCTACACTCATTTGAAAAACGTTGGGCCTGTGCTGTTGTAATAGCGATGCCTTTTTACCTTCTGCCTTGGCTTTTTCAAAAACATCTTTTGCCTCTTCTTTCTCTTTTACCTCGGCTATAATCTCTCTATCGCCAATTCTCATAATCATACCATACACTGCCGACTTACTTGAGCCCGGAAAAACATACTCACCATTTAGGTTATGATCAGTATTATTTTCATAAACCTGCGTTATGTTTACCTCAGCAATTACTCCGGCTATTTTCACATCGGCAATACTACTTTTAAGTGGTAATTCTATTTTTTCGCCTTCACTAGTTTCAGCTTTTAAATATGGGCTTTCAACGTGATCAAAAAATTCTTCTTGTGCAAAGAGCGTATTTGACAAAAGGAAAATTGCAAATACACTAAATGTGAATTTTAAAAGGCTATTCATGTTGCTTTGATTTTCTAATTGCAAGTAACGGCAAGTTGATTGTCTAAATTGTTGCGAAAACTAAAGCTAGGTTAAAAGATTGTAAAGGGCCAAAATCATTTTTTGTGACCGCTGTCTCAATCACTTCTATGTAATTTGCTAACCTTTGCGCCATAATTTGAAAACGATTAGACACATATCGCTTGGCTTCTCAGTATTCTTTTTACTGCTTCACAGCTTTTTGCCTCATGCGCACCAAAGCAATATTGAAGTAGACAAAACTGCGAAGTATGAAAACGCAGTTGAATATACTGATGCCTTTGCTGCTCTAATTGATGCATTGAAAAGTGACCAAGGCGAAGGCCATCTCGAAAATTTTCAGCTAAGCCGTGATGTTGACCTTGATTTTAACTCGATACATTTTGGCCTTTTAGCCGACCTAAACGCTCATATTTTACAAGTTGTAGGCTTGCCAGTTGAAGATATTACAAGTTGTAGTTTACCTGGTTTTCTAATACACTCCCCTCAGAAAGCCTATAATCAGCAAATTAAAGGCAGAGCTCCCCCTGTATTAATGGTTTAAGATTCAGCATCAATTCAAGATTGCTGATTCTAATTAAATTCAGTTTTCACCAATCTAAACCATTAATTATCTGTTTTTTACATGTTTCAAAAAATCATTGCTTTTTCAGTAAAGAATAAGCTGTTTGTGCTACTTTTTATAGCACTATTAATAGGAACAGGCATTTATTCAATAAAAGAAATTCCACTTGACGCCGTTCCCGATATTACCAACAATCAAGTGCAAGTGGTAACCGTTTCGCCTTCAAGCGCACCGCAAGAAGTTGAAAAATTCATTACCTATCCGCTCGAACTCGCTTTGGCCAACCTACCCGATGTAGATGAAATAAGATCTATATCTCGCTTTGGGCTTTCAGTAATCACTGTAGTTTTTGCAGAAAACGTTCCCGTATTGCACGCAAGACAACTTGTAAGTGAACAAATGAGCATCGCTTCTGGAGAAATTCCCGAGGGCCTGGGTATACCTGAATTGATGCCCATTACTACGGGACTCGGAGAAATTTACCAATACACTTTACAAGTAGAACCCGGTTATGAAAACGAATTTGACGCTATGGAATTACGTACTATTCAAGATTGGATAGTAAAACGTAGGCTATCGGGCATACCCGGAATTATTGAAGTTAGCTCATTTGGAGGCTATTTAAAACAATACGAAGTAGCTGTTGATCCGCTATTACTTCGCTCTTTTAAGCTTTCTATTGTTGATGTTTACGATGCCTTAAATCTTAACAACCAAAACTCGGGTGGTAGCTATATTGAGAAAGACCAAACGGCTTATTACATACGTACCGAAGGATTGGCTACCTCGCTAAGTGATATTGAAAATATTAAAGTAAGCAACACGCCCAATGCACCTGTATTTGTAAAAGACATTGCTAAAGTAGGTTTTGGAAGCGCCAAAAGATTCGGTGCCATGACCAAAGATGGCAATGGCGAAACCGTGGGTGGCATAACGCTAATGTTTAAAGGTGCCAACTCTTACGAAGCTGTTCAAAATGTAAACGATCGCATAGCTGAAATACAAAACATTTTACCCGAAGGTGTACATATTGAGCCCTACTTAGACCGATCGGCGTTGATTGAAAAAGCCATTGGCACCGTAAGTAAAAACTTAATTGAAGGTGGTTTAATTGTGGTTTTTGTATTGGTGCTTTTGCTTGGCAATATTAGAGCTGGACTTATTGTAGCAAGTGTAATTCCGCTCTCCATGCTATTTGCCCTAAGCTGCATGAACTTTTTCGGTGTTTCGGCCAACCTAATGTCGTTAGGAGCAATAGACTTTGGTATTGTAGTTGACGGCGCGGTAATTATTACCGAAGGGGTATTGCACGTGCTCTTTGCCCAATACATTGGTAAAAACATGTCACAAAAAGAGTTTGACAATGTAATTATCAAATCGTCATCAAGCATTTACAAATCAGCGGCTTTTGGAGTGCTCATTATTTTGGTGGTTTTTATTCCGATTCTCACACTTAGCGGTGTTGAAGGTAAAATGTTTAGACCCATGGCACAAACTGTTTCATTCGCCATTTTAGGTGCGCTAATTTTAAGCACCACTTATGTGCCGGTAATGTCATCAATGTTTTTGAATAGGAACATACAAGCTAGAGTAACCATTGCCGATAGAATTATGGGATTACTTAGAAGGCTGTACAAACCCACCTTGGTGTTTGCGCTTAAAAAACCCGTTTTAGTAATTTCTGTATCTCTTATAACCATGTTGCTCAGTATTTACACCTTTAATAAAATGGGAGCTGAGTTTACACCCACACTTGAAGAAGGAGACTTGGCCATGCAAATGGCCCTACCGCCGGGCAGTTCATTAAACCAAAGCATTAGTAAATCAACTGAGGCTGAGAAAATTCTAAAAAGCAATTTTCCTGAGGTGCTGCATGTAGTTTCAAAAATTGGAACCGCTGAAGTGCCCACTGATCCTATGGCTATTGAAAATGCCGACATTATGATAATAATGGATGAAAAAGACAATTGGGTAAGTGCGAACGACCGGTTTGAACTTATTGAAAAAATGGAAGAGAAACTAGCCGTAGTTGATGGTGCAAGCTTTGAATTTACCCAGCCTATTCAACTAAGGTTTAATGAGTTAATGACAGGCGCCAAAAGTGACATAGCCATAAA
>JBMYOR010000104.1:0-8152 GCA_049599535.1 Bacteroidia bacterium
CTAAAAAAGCTGTTGATACTGTAAAAAAGATGCTTGAAAAGAATTTTAATTGGGATCTAATTACAGATATTACTGGACTTAGTGAAGAGGAATATTTAAAGCTTAAAGGTGTAGTTGATAAAACATCAAAAGTGCTTTTTGATGAGGATGATAGCAAAAAGGAGCTATTGATCAAATAAAACAAACTCATTACCCAATAAAAAAGGCTTCTGTATTTAATGTATAGAAGCCTTTTTTTATGCCTAAAAATATGCAACAAAGTTATTTTTTATAGTTGTTTGAATTTTTAGCATAATGCGCATCTTTAAAATGTACTTAAAAAGTTATGACATTACGTAGCGCTAAGAAAAAGAATATAACCATTGGTGAGCAATGGAGAGTTCTTAAGCATGAGTTTGTAAATCTTGAGCCTGATAACAATTACCCAAAAAACGAAGTTTTTCATCATTTTGATGAGGATATTTTATGCGTTAGATACCAAGACTATATGATTGATTTGGGCTTTTACGGTGATTATTTAACTAATAGAAGTGGTGTTTTTAAGCTAATTGTGTCAAAAGGAGATTTTTACAAAGGAGAAGAATTTGAAATTTTTATTTCACGCTCAACCGATGAAATTAAAGCTAAACTTGATTTTTATTTAAAGCATATTCCATTAGGGATATTAGACAACGTTACGGGCCTGGTTCGTGATGCTAATTATAGCTATGAGAATTTTCACGTTTACTCTGCTTTAAACAATATTTCTTATAGAATTACCCAAAAACAAATTGATGCAAAATTTGCACCGAAAAAAAATGTTTAATAAAATGAGCGTAAGCGTTAATCAGTAAGGTTAGGCCAATTAAAAGGTGTTTTTTACAATATAGTTTTATTAATTTTTGCAAGCTTAAATACATTTAAATACCATTTAGAAATGAGCTAAAAGCTTCTTTTTAATCTTAAAAACGCTGCACTGCCGCCGTGTTTAAATTCATCATTTATTTGCATAAACGCCGCTTGTGCAACTGCATCAATATCCCAGTTTTCTTTTATTGAGTAAGTAAGTGTAGGGAAAACAATAAGCATGTTGGTGCCAGGTGCATACATAGTGAGTAATGATAAGTTAGTTGCAGGATTTAAACTTTTGCTAGCCATGAACATAGCTGTGTATTTGGTAGGCATAAGGCGTTTAACTGAAATATTGCCCGAAATTAAATTCAGAGTACCACCATTTAATATAGGATCGGTAGTTCCATCGCTTACATAAAGTAGTGCTGCCGATGTGTACAAGCCACCACTAAAAGTATAATCAAAGGTAAATGTGCCTGTAAACACCGCTTGACTTAAAATAGTGTCTCTAGGATGAAAATATGATGCTTCACCTTTAAAACCAGCGTTGCCAATATTGCCAGCCCAACCTATACCAGCCATAAGATCAGTTTTGTACCACGATCCTATAATTTGAAAATCGTACAACCCTTTATTAAAACCATATTTGGCAGCCGCAACCCAATCATTTTTATCTCTGCCGGGTGCTAAGGCTATATCAATGCTCGATAGATTTGAAGTATAATATTCAAACCTTGCGGCATCTACGCCAGGGCGTTCTTCGTAATCAAAATCAAAGTAGTTAAATGCATTAAACACATCGTTTGGGGTATAAACCGTATTCAATCCCCAATTAATGCGCTGCCTACCTAAACGTAAATTGTATTTATCAGTTTGGTATTGAACAAAAGCGCGATCAATGGTGCTATGTAATAGAAAACTTGGTTGATCAATTAAGGTCCATGAAAGGTCAAAAAAACCACCATCAACTTCAAGAGCATCTCCGTAATTAGGAATAAGCTTGGTGTACTCACCATAAAATGCGCGGTTTCGCATTTCGATTTTGGTTTCTATTCGATCGTTTACATACCAGCTAAAATTCAAACGGTTGTGAATAAGGTTATCGGTAAGCAGGCTAAGCCCCGATGTGTCTTTACCAACAAAATTGGTTTGCATATACTTAACGTAACCGTTCAACGACCAGTTTCGCTGTGCATGGGTTTTAGAAAAAACTCCAAGAAAAATTAAAATTGCAAGTGTTCTAACTACGAGTTTCATCAGAGATGATTTTACCATCTTCAAGTGTAATAACTCTTCTGGCACGGTCAATAACTCTTTGATCATGAGTGCTAAATAAAAATGTTACATTTTCTTCTTTATTCAATTTAGCCATAAGGTCAAGCAGATTCGATGTTGATTTTGAGTCGAGATTGGCGGTTGGTTCATCGGCCAAAACAAATTTGGGTTTTGATGCCAAGGCTCTTGCAACTGCAACCCGTTGCTGTTGGCCACCGCTCATTTCGCCTGGTCTTTTATTAGCTTGTTCGCTAATTCCAACTTCGTCTAACAATTTCATTACTCTTTCATCGCGTTCTTTTTGGCTTTTGTTTTGCAAAAGCATAATAAACTCGGTGTTTTCTTTAGCAGTAAGTACTGGTATAAGATTGTATGATTGAAAAACAAAACCAATGTTATGCAGTCTAAAATCGATCAACTGATTTTCTGACATTCCGTTGAGTTCGGTATTGGCTACTTTAATACTACCGCTTGTTGGGCGGTCTAAACCACCAATTATATTTAATAGGGTGGTTTTGCCTGAACCCGATGGCCCTACAATTGCCGTAAATTCACCTTGTTTTATCTCAATAGAAACATTGTTTACGGCCTTTACGGGTACAGCTGCTTCTTCATATACCTTCATTAGGTTTTGGGTTGTAATTATACTCATGTTGTTAGATTTTTCTTATTGCGGTTACTGGGTTTAGTTTTAAGGCTTTTCGAGCTGGATATATGGCTGCTATAATGGCCATAATAAAAACCATTAGGGTTACTTCAATATATCGCGATGCATCTATGTACGGATAAATTATGCTGCTAAAGCCAAAGTCTTCGTACTGTGCTCCTGATAGGTTTATTCCGTTTTTACCGAAATAGCCAATGAAAATTTCTGAAATTAACACTCCGAGCGGAAGTCCAATTAAACTCATCATTATGGTTTCGGTCATAATCATTAAAAATACGCGGCCTTTGGTCATGCCAATTGACATTAGCATACCAAGTTCTCGAGTTCTTTCAAGTACTGCCATCAACATGGTGTTTACTATACTAAAGAGTAATGCGAAAAGTATTATGCCTACAATAATGTATAAATACAAGTCCATCATTTCAATCATGTAGCTCATTTCAGGTTGAATTTCGAGCCATGATTTTACTTCAAGATCGCTAAAAGTTGCCTTGTATTCATCAGCTTTAGCTTGTGCCTGCTCATGATTGTTTAGCCAAATGGCAATTTCATGGGCACCGCCTTTAATACCGTAAAGCCGTTGTAAATCTTTAATCTGTACAATTGCGGTCATGCGGTCGTACATGTTGTTTGAAGTATTGTATATACCTACTACTCTAAAGGCTCCTGCGGTAATTTCTCCATCAATATCTGTGAATGTTACAGTAACCTTTGAGTTGAGTTTAACCTTGTAATCTTCAGCAGTTTCTTTACTAATTACAATAGGGTTTTTACGTTTTTTCTCAAAAAACGAACCGTCAATTATCTTTTTATCTATCTCGGTAATTAGTTTCTCGTCTTTAGGATCAACTCCTACAAGTTTTAATGAGCCTTGGTTTCTCGATGAGCTCATCATTCCCATTGCAATAACCCGCTCTGATGTGAATTTAATATCAGGGTCGGCTTTTAACTTGTTATTTATATCAGCACTGTTTTCAATAATTAACTTACCATTATACTCATCGGTAAATTTGGGTTGATGAATTTGAAAATGCGACGTTTCATTTTTAACCACATTATCAACTTTTGAGCGCATCATTCCGGTTACAAATGCCGATCCAAAAATTCCTGCCCAAAGGCCAAGGCCAATAGCAGTAATTACTACAAAGCTTCTCACTTTGTTTCTCCATAAATTTTTCCAGGCTATTTTAAATATCATATTCTTTGAATTTAGCCGCGCATTTCGTCAATGGCTCTAATGCGTCGGAGTTTAAAAAATGGATAAAGCGATATAATTATAGCTACAATGGCAACTACTATTGATTGTTGAATAAATACACTTGGTGCAATAGATGCTTGTAGTACGGCTTCCATGCCGTAGTCTTCCATCATTTCGGTCATTTCGCCAGTTAGTGGAATTGGGTTTTTGTAAAAATTGTAGCTAATGGGTAGCGCACCAAAAATGCCAAGAAATGATCCTAAAATAGAGATAGAAACCACTTCGATAAAAACCATTGTGGCCAACTTAGCTCTTTTCATACCAACGGCTATCAAAACGCCAAATTCACGTTTACGTTCGGTAAGCATCATTAGCATTGTGCCAAAAATTCCGAATGATATTACCATGTATAATATGAACATAAAAACGTAGCCTTCAACTCTATCAGACTCAATCATATTTACAAGTTGAGGATTTAACTCTTGCCAATCCATAACTTCATATCTGCTATCAAATTCTAATTTAAGTGATTTTGCCAATTCAGTACCTTCATATTCAAATTCAGTTTTTAGTACTAGATTGTTGATCAGACCATCAGTTCCGAAAAAAATATGCGCCTGTTCTAATGTCATAAATACAACTTGCTTACTCAACTCGGGGGATCCAAAGTTTACAAGCCCACGAACAATGTATTTGCCAGCAGCAGTCATTCCGTGGTAACCTGATCCTAAAAGTATAATTGAATCGCCTACTTGCAAATGCAGGTATTTGGCCAAACCACTTCCTAATAAAACGCCATCATCATTATGGGTTAAATAGGCACCTGTGTCAATTCTTTCTTTGAGGCCATGAAATTCAGCTTCTTTTTCAACGTCAATTCCAAAAACAGCCGAACCCTTTGTAACATCATTCCCAATAGCAAGCGAAAAGCTCTCAATTCTTGGCAATGCAGCTTCAAGGGCACTTTTGTTTTCGAGTTTTTGAAGCATGCTGTCGGTTAACTCAAATGAGTTGTCTATGGTTTTTTCTTCCCAATAACCATTGGCATGTATTTGGGCATACCCACCAAATGCACCTGCACCACTTTCAATCATATTGGTGTAAACCCCTTCTTTAAGGCTCATCATAAGTGATGATAGCACTACTGCGAAAAAAATGGAGGCGAGGGTAATTCCTGTTCTCCGTTTATTTCGCCAAATATTTCGCCAGGCGAGTTTAAATATCATAGTCTTATTCTTTTAAGATTTTGAGGGGTAAAAAAACTCTCGTCCAAATCATCAAGATCAAACTCCATTGAGTTTTGGATAAAAACAGTTTTGTGCCCATCCTTATCTGCCGGAATCATTTCAAGTCGGGTTGCCATTACTCGGCCTCCCAAAGTTTTAACTTCACTCGCATTAAGTGTATTCACTAAAAATGCATCCTCGTCATAAGATTTTACTTTCATCTGTATGTAGTCTTTTTGGTCTATCCAAACTTCAACCTTGCCCCAAACCACCGTTGCATCATCATGCGGAATCATTTCGATTTTCCAGCATTTGCGACCTTCAATCGTTGAATCACCCAGTATTTTGTGATCGTAATCGTTTACAATGCTGCTTTGTTTTACTAAATCATCGTTGGTAAAATCTGTACCCATCCAACTTTGCATCATCATACTTGGGGGTAGTTTTATCAGTTTTTCAACTCTAGGTACCCAGTTCCAAACTTCTTTTTGGCGTTTTAAAAACCCCATTCCTTTTTCTTTAGCTGGGCTGGTAACAAGTGTTAAACTGTAATCACTACCAAAGCTCCAGGTTTTCATTTTCATTTCTCTGCTCCACTTCGGACGCTCAATTATCAGTGTTACTTCGCCTTTTGATGATTTTCCGCGGTTTTTCTCATCGGCTTTTTTAATGATTTCCTTTGCATTTTGGGCAAAGGCTCCAAAAGCAAAAAGCGCAAACAGAATGCTGGCTATTGTTTTCATTTGGTTGGTGTTTTAGAGTTGTTACAGTATTTGTCTATTAAAAATTGTTTTATTTCAGTTATTCCCATTTTATCGCCTACAGAAACATATTGAAGACCAATACCATCCATTAATGCACCAAAAGTTTTGGCTTCCATAGCGGGGTTTTCAAAGCCTAGCTGCTTAAATAGGTGGGTGTAAAATTGTTTCATACCTTCTATTTTGCCGTCAACCATTTTTTGAATTTGTGGAAACTTGCCTACTTGTAAGCTGAGCGACATTAAAGTTTTTGAATATTGTTCGTGATTGATGATCCATTCAAAGCCAAGATCAATAATGCATTTAATTTGATCTTGGGGTGTTTCGGCTTTCATCATCTCAGCAGCAAGCTGGTCGCCTTGTTTCATAGCATCTTCAAGTATGGCATTTAAAAGGTCTTCTTTACTCTGAAAATAATTATACATGAGCCCTTTACTCACGCTTGCTTCTTTTGCAATTTTTGAAATTGAAGTAGCGTGGTAGCTTTCTTCAGCGAAAAGTTTTAAGGCAGCGTTAAGGATTTTTTCGCGGCTCTCTTTTCTAATTTCTTCAAACTGACTTGGCGACTTTGGTGCCATTGTATTTAATGATTGAACGTTCGGTCAAAAGTAATTATTATTTTTGATTGACCAAGCGTTCATTAAATTTAATTTACAACTGTATGTTTTTGTGCTTGCTTGAGCCTTAGCTTAGAGTATAAAAAAAATAAAATCAGGCATAGGGTAATTATTGGCCAAGCAATGCAAAAGATTAACGCGTTAATCTCGTAATATGAAGAATGGGTTAGGTTGGCTAGATTAATGATAAAATCTGTGCAGTAGGCATAAATAATCGTTCCTATTTCGGTTAGTTTATCCATGCTGTTTTGCGCGTTTAATTTTTATAAAGTTATTGGCAGTTTTTAAAAAAAGGGTAAACATTAAAGTGGGCCAGAGCGTAACAAGAAAAACAAGGTTTGCCAAACCATAGTTACCAAACGAACTAAGAAAGTTGATTATACCGAAATATATTACATTAATGCGCGATTGATACCCTTTAGACCAAGTTGAATGGTTTTGAATGCATTTGAAGGTATTATTGTGGCAGGCCCACGAACATGTATTTTTTGAAAATTTTTTAGGGTTAATTGTTGAAACTCCGAGCACCGTATGGCCCTGTATATTTGGCCTACAACTTTCGTTTACTACCGCCATTATTACAAAAGGAAGCAATACGATAATTAGGCTATAGCCAAAGCGTTTCATGTTTTTAGGGGTTAAAAAGTATAGCCGAATGCATCAATATCTGCGGCATATTTTTTGGCAATTTGTTCTTTAAGCTTGGTTGTATATGCTTTTTGATAGGCGTATCCAATATCAGTTTTATTCAAATGCAAACTTGATTTAAATGGAATGCCAATATTTGAAAAAACGGTTTTAATATCCTGATCAAAGTTTTCAAGTTTACCAACAAAATCAACGTTGTTTAAATCAATTAATGCTGACTGTAGTTTAATATGATGATTAGCCTTCTCAAGATCAGTATTTTCAATAAAGCCTATAAAGTTGCTAAAATCTTGCATTTTAACATGGTCTGATGGGTTAAACCCAAAGTAGTTTTCTTGTAATACTTTGTTTTTCCAACAAGAGAAAACCCTATCCCAAGGGTTGCGAACAAAAGCAAATTTGAAATAATTTAAATAGGCTCTGGTATTGTAGCGCACGGCCATAGCATGATCTGCGCTAAGTTTAATGTTATGCTTATCAAAAAGATTAAAAAGGGTGCGAGTGCCTGACTTAGCGACCCTAAACCATATAAATTTATAATTACTTGAAATACTAAGATTGTAATGTGCTTGAGAAATGTTTTGATTGCCCAAGGCCAGCTGAAAGGTGTAAATTTTTTGATAAAGCTTACTGAGTTTGGTTAGCTCTACACTTCGATTTTGAATGCTGGTTTTAGTATTTATCAAAATATTTAATAAGCTTAAAAGAGCTAAGCCAGTTTGTGCATTTGTTGTTTTGCGTATATGGCAGCTCCAATTATGCCGGCATTATTTCCAAAATGAGCAACATTAATTGGTGTATCAATAGTAAGGTACTTATTAAATTTATCAAATTTCTTACTAATTCCGCCACCAATAATTATACTTTCTACATGCATTTTATTTATTTAAATAAATAAAATAGAATACTTAAAGAAATTCTAAAAAATC
>JBMYOR010000105.1:0-8111 GCA_049599535.1 Bacteroidia bacterium
ATTGCTCGCGACTTAATTAACGAGCCCGCCATTGATTTATATCCCGAAACTTTGGCAAATAAAGTTGAAGCCCTTGGCAAAACATATGGTTTTGATGTTCAAATATTTGATGACAATCAATGCCAAGAAATGCAAATGCACGCTCTTATGGCCGTAGGACAGGCTTCAACCCGAAAGCCAAGGCTAATTGTAATGCGCTGGATTGGTGGAAGTAATATGGAGCCAATTGCGCTTATTGGTAAAGGTGTAACTTATGATACGGGCGGTTTATCTCTAAAACCATCAAACTCAATGTTGCATATGAAAAGCGATATGGGCGGTGCTGCCAATGTAATAGCCACCATGTGTGCTTTAGCCAGAATGGATAGTAATAAGAATGTGGTTGGTATAGTGGCCGCTGCCGAAAATGCTGTATCGGGCAATGCGTACAGGCCTGGCGATGTAATACATAGTATGAACGGAAAAACCATTGAGATTGGCAATACCGATGCCGAAGGTAGATTGACCCTAGCTGATGCCATTACTTATGCCATACAAAAAGAACATGCCAATACTATAATTGACATTGCAACCTTAACAGGAGCTGTAAAAGTAGCCTTAGGAGACCATAGAGCTGGATTAGTAAGTACTGATGATAATTTGGCAAATGCGATGATGACCTCATCTGATAAATCGGATGAACATTTTTGGAGACTCCCCATTGACGATGAATACCGCGATTTAAACTCATCAGAAATTGCTGATATTAAAAATATAGGCAGAGACGGGCTGGCAGGTACTATTACAGCAGCAGCATTTGTTGAATCATTTACTGAAAATTTACCATGGCTACATATTGATATTGCTGGTGTTTGTTTTTACCGAAAAGAACATGAATATATATCAAAAGGTGGAAGCGGAAGGCCAATGCGTAGCCTTTATCATTTGGTTGAAAGTCTATAGATTTTAATAGTTAATCTTGAATAAAAAAAACCGAAAAATCAATTGATTTTTCGGTTTTTTTATTGCGACCTTACAGGTCAACTACTTAATTACAAACTACTTACCTGCCCCTTTAAACTGATCTTCTTTACGCTTAAAAAGCACATTAAAAGTAGTAAGACTACCATATGCTCTTGAGATATACTGCTGTAAATGCACTTTTTCTTCATCAGTTAAAACCTTGTGGCTGTTTATGTTTTGTTCTAAAACACGTAGTCTATCTCTTACCATCACTATTTTATGAAAAAAAGTATCAATAGGAATATCTTTTGCCTGTAATTCAGGGTCAAATGGTTGAATAGCCACATTTCCGCCTTTCCATTTTTCACCAAGCTCAACCATGTGTTGCATATCAGCATGCTCAATAAGCACTTTTTTTAAGGCTTTTTCAACATCAAATAAACTTAAGCCTTTGTATTCAGTTTGTGCCGGTTCAATAATTTCAAGCCCATCAAATTGCCTCGAAATTTCTTTATCTCCATAACTTTTAAAAAAAACTTGCAGTGTTGAAGTATCAATAGAAACTATAATTCCTTCTCCAAACGATGGGTGCTGTACCCTTGCTCCTACTCCTATTTGTGCTGCCATTTTAGATTATGTTTAGGTTTTATTTTACGCCTTTAATCAAAAATAGGTTGCAAGTCAATGTAAAATTGAAATCAACATAACAAAAACTACCTTAAATCTGTGAATAGATGATGTTCAAAATTTCAGAATCTAAGGTTTAATGTTAAGCGCCAATCTATTACAGTAAAGTACGCCGATAAAACGATATAAAATATTTGAGCAGATGTTGAATAATTTATGTATCCTATGTCAATATTTTTAGGCTCTTGAAGTTTTAATCTCCCAATTCTTTTGTATTTACTATTTGATTTTTAACTGTGAACAAACGCTAAAATTCATTTTACTAATGCTTAAAACAGGCTGAATTTAAGGCCTACAATCAAAAAGAGTTAAAGAAAACCGAATTAAGCATTCAAATTATGCACTACTCGTTTTGCCAGCTGAGAATAATTTAGCACAAATGGAAAATCAATCAAACAACATTGAAAATGACCAGCAATTTAAAAATGAAATACCCACTAACGGCAACTTAGGTGATAACCTAAAAAACTCTATTATAGTAAAAGGCCTAATAATAATTTTAATTATAATACTATTATTAATTCCAACAGGTAGTATTAAACGCCTTATTTACGAAAGAGAATCACGTCAAAACGAAGCCACAAGCGAAGTTGTAAATAAATGGGCCTCGGCACAACAAATTACTGGCCCCATAATTTCGGTTCCTGCAAAAAGAGTGTTAATTGATCAATATGGCAACGAAACAGTGCAGATTAGGTACTTGCATATATTGCCCGAAGACCTCAAAATCAACAATACTGTAAATGTTACCAAGCTAAAACGAGGGCTTTTTAATATTTCGGTGTACGAAAATCAGTGTTTACTTACAGGTGAGTTTAAACTACCCAATTTTAAAAATTTATTAGCCCCTAATGAAAAAATTGAACCCAATGAAGCCATACTTAATATAGGAATTAGTGATATGCGAGGCATTAAAAACAAAATGGAAATTGAATTAAATAATGATAAATTCAATTTAAAACCAGGACCATTTTGCAACGATGTAATAAGTACTGGACTGCATTACCCCTTTACACTTGATAGTATTGAGACTTTTAGTTTTAACCTACCAATAACCCTAAAAGGAAGTTCAAATTTAAGTTTTGTTCCTTTGGGTCGTAGTACTGAAGTAACCATGCAATCAGAGTGGCAAGACCCCAGTTTTTATGGTAGTTTTTTACCTGATAGTAGAGAGATAAGTGCTAATGGCTTTACGGCATCGTGGAAAATAATTGACCTTAATCGAAATTTTGGGCAATATTGGTTTGGAGCCAAAAACCTTTCGAGCGCTAAGTTTGGTGTTGAATTTATTCAGCCAGTAGACCATTATTCAAAATCACTACGCAGTGTAAAATATGCGGTATTAATTATCTGCCTCACCTTTATAGCTTTCTTTTTTATTGAACTTCTGCAAAAAATAAAAATTCACCCAATACAATATGTTTTGGTAGGCTTTGCTTTAGTAATTTTCTTTCTGCTACTCATATCAATAAGTGAGCATTTAACGTTCAATTTAGCCTATTTAATTAGTTCTCTTTCTGTTACAGCACTTATAGCTGCCTACTTAAAACCAGTATTAAAATCATTAAAAAGTGTACTCTTATCATCAGGTTTAGTTGCAGCTGGCTATGGCTTTATATTTATAACCTTACAAGATCAAGATTATGCTTTGCTTATTGGTAGTATTGGCCTATTTGTTACGCTTTCGGCCATCATGTTATTGTCTCGAAAAATCAATTTTTACCAACATTAAAATTTATAACCATGATAGCAAAAGCAAAAAGTAAAATTGAACCTATAATACTCAATGGAATTAATCTTTGGCTGGCCAGCAGTATAAGTTTTAGTTTTATAATATTGGCATACCGAATTTTTATAACATCGCAAACGAGCTATAGTTTTTTAATTTGGAACTTATTTTTAGCAGGTGTTCCTTATGTGATTTCGAGTTTTATTTATGGCAAATCGATTAAAAGCAGACTTAATTACAAGCAATTGCCGCTTTTAATAATGTGGCTTCTTTTTTTACCAAATGCCCCATACATTCTCACAGATTTATTTCATTTACAACAAAAACCGTTAATACCTAAATGGTACGATTTATTATTGATTTTATCATTTGCACTTAATGGTTTAGTGCTTGGTATTTTATCACTTTTTCAAATTCATGACTTAATAGAAAAACAATTCGGAAAAAGTAAAGGCTTTGCTTTTGCCTTAATTATATGTTTACTCTGCGCATTTGGGGTGTATTTAGGCAGGTTTTTAAGATTTAATAGCTGGGATATTATTTCAAACCCATCACCTTTATTTCAAGATCTTTTTTCAACTTTTAAAGAACCACAAAACCACGGGCGCAGATGGGGCATGACACTTGTGCTTGGCAATATGCTTTTTATGCTTTACAGCCTTTTGAGAAGCTTACGAAACTCAAATTAAAACAGGTTTTAGGTTTAAATGAGTGTTACTGTTAATTATGCCCCTTTTGCAAGCAACAATAATTATAGCCACTTACCAAATAGAAGTAACACTTTTTGCCTAAAAATTACTCATTTACAAAAGCAGTAGTGTTTAATTAACTCTTGATAAAAACTTGAATTCGTTTTTAGGGGGACCATAAAGTCAAAAATTGAGCTTTTCACTTTTTTCATCCTTGGTGCTAGCGATTGAAATCGCTCATTAATGATCAGAAACGATGGAATTCAATCCAATGAAATGTCTTGTGGCATCATTCCCCTTAACCAATTCGTTTAAACTTATGCCTCCACAGGTTTGTAGCAACAGCTAAATGTATATATTATAAAACCAGTATTTTTTACTTAATCAAACTATTTTAAGTGTTAAAACATTACTGTGACTTAAAGCACCCTAATGAGCAGATTTGTACTTGTTATTATTTTAGTAATTACTTCAATTAAAACTTATGCCGGCGGAGGTTGGACCCAAGGCCGTGGCAATGGATTTTTTATGCTAAGTCAACGTTATATTGGTGGTAGTTTTTACGCAAATAATAGTTCAGAAATAATCCAAACACCTGAAGATTGGTTTGGCGTTTTCACAACGCATTTTTACGCTGAGTACGGAATTACAAATCGACTTGATATAATTGGACATAGTCCATTTATTACCGGATCTGTATATTATAATTATCCTAGTCAAGATATGCCTCAGAATATTGATCCAAACAAACAAGCCAATTGGAGCTTTGGCGATGTTGATATTGCAGCTAAATACAAAATTTATAGCAAGGGTGTAAATGTAAGTGCCACTATACAATTAGGTTTTGCTACTGGTAAATATAAACCCGGTTTTTACGGCAATATAAGTCCTGTTACAAGCGATGGCGATCATAACCAAATGTTGAAAATAGATGCCAGTGGTAGTATTGGTAAAAACCTTTTTTATAGCTTGTTTGCAGGTTTTAATAATAGAACTAATGGGTTTTCTGATGAATTGCATTTTGGCGGTGAAATAGGCAGAAATGGAGACAAACTAGTTTCTATTCTAAAAATTTACTCATTAAACTCATTTGAAAATGGTGCGAGTGCTCCCGCAGGGTTACCGGGTATTTATTCAAACAACCTTGAATATTTAGCTATAAGTCCATGTTTTTTATATAAACTACCTATGGGTTGGGGAGTACTGGCCGAATTTGGATTTGCTCCCTATTTACGAAACATTATTGCAGCTCCGAGCTTTAGTTTAGGCATTACAAAAAATGTGGTGCGCGCACACCCTGCCAAAAATTAAGAACCATTAAGAACAAATGTTGAGAATGGCCTAAGCTCACAAATTGCAACCAATTTTAAGCCCTACAACAAGCTTTCTCCATTCAAGTTGGTGGTTAAATAGTCACTCATTACGTTAAAAAATGGTCGCATATTTTTAAACCCTTCATTTAGCTTTTCGTAAAAATCATTTGCCAAAACTTCATCATCAGTAAAAGTTTTTGAAACAATAAAACTTTTATGGCGCAACAAATCAATATTTGGATCTTCTTTATCAAACCCTTTAGGGGCAGTTTTTAGCTTATCTCCATCTAGTTTCTCAAAGTAACTTTTAAATACGTTTGAGTTTATTACTTGTCTCAGTGGTTCGGAATCTTGCTGAATTTGGGCTCTAATAAGCTGTAAATCATCTTTACTTGGTTGCCAAAACCCACCGCCTAAAAAACTACCTCCTGGCTGAATATGATAATAATAACCACCTCTAAGCATAGGGGTTAACCTTTTTAAGCTACCTGCCAAATGGGTTTTATATGGTGTTTTATCTTTAGAAAAACGTACGTCTCTATAAATTCTATAAATATGAGGTTTTGGATCTACATTATCATGTTTTAGCATGAGTTCCGCTAAGTTATCCGAAAAACTTTTAAATTCTTTTTTTACTGCATCAAAATCAGTCTTATGCTGCGTAAACCACTCACGATTATTGTTTGCATTGAGCTTATTTAAAAAGTCAAATACGTTTTTCATTGAATTTATTTTTCGCCTACAGAACTACAAAAAAGATTTGATAATTGCCCCAAACAAAGAAAGAGCCGCTACAAATAGCGACTCTTTCAAAATCAAAACAACCTAATGAAAAATACTCGGCTTTTACACTATGTAAAAATCAAATACTGTTCCATAATTAACTACCTAACGCTAAAAGTGACTCAGTTGTTTCATTTTGTGCTATTTCATTTATAAATGAAGTGTTAATCAAAGCACACTAATGTATAATACCTATTTTAGAGCCATAAAAGAACGTAAACTCCCAAATACACAATAATGGAAACATATTCTTTATCCGTAAACGGCAAAAATTATAGTGTAAAAGCACATGCCGATACCCCTTTGCTTTGGGTATTAAGAGATGAGCTCAACTTAAAAGGAACAAAATTTAGCTGTGGCATAGGCCAATGCGGTGCATGTACTGTTCACATCAATGGAAAAGCTTCAAGAAGTTGTTTAATGCCCATTGGGAGTTTAAAAGCAAATTCAATTACTACAATTGAAGGTTTATCAGAAAATAATGACCACCCTGTGCAAAAAGCTTGGATTGAAGAAGACGTGGCACAATGCGGCTATTGCCAAGCCGGACAAATAATGACCGCGGCTTCTTTCTTATCAGAAAATCCAAATCCAAGCAAAGCACAAATTAAAGATGCAATGCATGGTAATATATGTAGATGCGCTACTTACAACCGAATTGAAAAAGCCGTAGAAAAAGCTGCTAAACTTTAAAAAGAGCATTCAACATGATAAATAAGAAAATAAATAGAAGAACATTTTTTAAGGCAAGTGCTCTTACAAGCGGTGGATTTATTTTGGGAATTGGCGCTTTGGCTAGTTGCGATTCGAAAACGAAAATGCCCCAAACTGAAGAAGAAATTGAATTTAAAGATTTTAATGCTTTTGTAAAAATTGGAACCAATGGCAAAGTGACCATTTATGCTCCAAACCCTGAGATAGGACAAGGAATTAAAACAGCAATGCCTATGGTTGTTGCCGAAGAACTAGACGTGGCATGGGCTGATGTTGAGGTAGAACAAGCTGGTTTAGACACAGATAAGTATCAGGGGCAATTTGCTGGTGGAAGCAATGGTATAAAAATGAACTGGAATACCCTTAGAGAAGCAGGAGCAACGGTAAAGGCTATGCTCATTATTGCTGCTGCTAAAAAATGGGGTTTAAATGAAAGTGATTGCAAGGCAGAAAATGGAGTAATCTTAAATTCGAAAGGTGATAAACTTACTTACGGAGAATTAGCTGCCGATGCCGCGGAAATAGCTGTTCCTGAAAATATTACTCTAAAAGAAAAGAAAGATTTCAAGATTATTGGTAACGATGCCATTAACGTTGATTTGGCTAAAATAACCAAAGGGGAGCCACTTTTTGGATTAGACTACGCCGTTGAAGGAATGGTATATGCCAATACCCTTAGACCGCCTGCTTTTGGCGCAACCCTAAAAAGCTTCGATGATTCTGAAACCCGAAAAATTGAAGGTGTTCTCGACGTAATTGAGCTAGAAAACCGTGTGGTTGTGATTGCTAAAAACACTTGGACAGCAATGAAAGGCAAAAAAGCTTTAAAAGCAGAATGGAATAACGAAGAAGGAGAAAGCACTGAACAGCACAACGAAATTTTAAAAGGACTTTTAGATGGCAATAATTTTGAAGTTCAAAGAGAAGATGGAGATATAGCAAAAGCCTTTGAAGACGCCGATGAAGTTTTTGAACGCACTTACCACTCTCCTTTTCTACCACACAGCTGCATGGAGCCTATGAACTTTTTTGCCGATGTAAAAGATGGAAAGGCTGAGTTGGTAGGACCAATTCAAACCCCTGCTGGCACACAACATTATGTATCTGAAAAACTAGGAATTCCTAAAGAAAATGTAAGCGTGATGCTCACAAGAATGGGTGGTGGTTTTGGTAGAAGGTTAATTGGTGACTTTAGCATGGAAGCTGCTGAAATTTCAAATGCAATTAAGAAACCTGTTAAACTGATATATACTC
>JBMYOR010000106.1:0-8098 GCA_049599535.1 Bacteroidia bacterium
AGGGTACCAACCAGTGGTAACACCACACATTGGTCATAAAGACTTATACGTTACTTCAGGGCATTACGAAAAATATGGAGCTGACTCATTTCAGCCCATTCAAACACCGCATGAAGGCGAAGAGTTTTTGCTTAAGCCCATGAACTGCCCACACCATTGCGAGATTTATAAAAGCCAACCGCGCTCATATAAGGAGCTGCCAATTCGATTTGCCGAATTTGGTACAGTATATCGTTACGAGCAAAGTGGAGAATTACATGGATTAACCAGAGTAAGAGGTTTTACTCAAGACGATGCTCATATTTTTTGCCGACCAGATCAGGTGAAAAATGAGTTTAAAAAAGTAATTGATTTGGTGCTTTATGTATTCAAAGCATTGGGTTTTGAAGAGTATACAGCACAAATATCGTTGCGCGATAAAGAAGATAGAAGTAAATACATAGGTAACGATGAGAACTGGAACCGCGCCGAGCAAGATATTATAGAAGCAGCTGAAGAAAAAGGACTTAATACAGTAATAGCGTATAATGAAGCCGCTTTTTATGGGCCAAAGCTTGATTTTATGGTTAAAGATGCCATTGGCAGAAGCTGGCAATTGGGTACCATTCAAGTAGATTATAATTTACCTGAGCGTTTTGAATTAGATTATATAGGCAGCGATAACAGCAAACATAGGCCGGTAATGATTCACCGAGCCCCGTTTGGGAGTATGGAAAGGTTTGTAGCCGTGCTCACCGAACACTGCGCTGGCGAGTTTCCGTTATGGCTTACTCCAGAGCAGGGTATCATACTGCCAATCAGCGACAAATTCATGGAATATGCAGAAAAAGTTTTGCATGAATTGAATAAATACGATATTCGCGTCTCAATTGACGAACGTGCCGAAAAAATAGGTAAAAAAATTCGGGACGCAGAGATCAAAAAAGTCCCTTACATGCTCATAATAGGCGAAAAAGAAGTTGAAGCCGGAGCACTTTCTATAAGAAGGCACAAGGAAGGCGATTTAGGCTCAATGTCAATTGAAACGTTTAAGAACTTGATCGCAGACGAAACCAAAATTTAATTAAACTAAAATTTAAACGTCATTAGAAGAGGAAGACCCAAGTACGTACCTAGAGAGAAAGCTCCGGAATTTTTAACTAACGAAGCGATTAAGTACAAGCACCGAGAGGTGAGGCTCGTAGGTGATAACATTGAACAGGGAGTTTATCCCACTGTTGAAGCCCTTGATATTGCAAAAAATCTAGGTCTTGATTTAGTGGTTATTAGTGATAAAAGTGACCCTGTGATTTGTAAAGTAGTTGAATACAGCAAGTTTCTTTACGAATTAAAGAAAAAGAAGAAAGAGTTAAAATCTAAAAGTGCCAAAACGGTTATTAAAGAAATCCGATTTGGCCCTAATACAGATGAGCATGACTTTGAATTTAAGTTAAAGCATGCTACAAAGTTTTTAACTGAAGGGTCAAAGGTTAAGGCCTTTGTACACTTTAGAGGTAGAGCCATTGTATATAAAGATCGTGGCGAAATACTGCTTCTAAGATTTGCTGAGGCATTACAAGAACTTGGAAAAGTTGAAAGTTTGCCAAAGCTAGAAGGGAAAAGAATGATTATGTTCATTTCTCCTAACAAAACGAATTCTAAGAAATAAGAAAGATAGAGCAATGCCTAAAATGAAAACCAACCGCGGTGCAGCTAAAAGATTTAAGCTTACCGGAAAAGGTAAAATCAAAAGGAAACACGCTTTTGCAAACCATATTCTTACCAAAAAAAGTAAGAAGAGAAAGTTGAAGTTGCGTCACTTTGGTACAGTTGACAAAACCGACGAAGGAAATATCAAACTTTTATTGACCATAGGAAAATAGTATAAAATGCCACGTTCAGTAAACAGCGTTGCTTCAAGAGCACGAAGAAAAAAGATACTTAAGCAGGCCAAAGGTTATTTCGGTAGAAGAAAGAACGTTTATACGGTAGCTAAGAATGCGGTTGAAAAGAGTATGCAGTACTCTTACCGCGATAGAAAAACAAAAAAGAGAAATTTCAGAGCTCTTTGGATTCAGAGAATTAATGCTGCCGTTAGAGAGCATGACATGAGCTACTCAGTTTTCATGCATAAGCTAACCCAGTCAGATATAGACATGAATCGTAAGGTTTTGGCTGATTTAGCTATGAACAATCCTGAAGCGTTTAACGCGATTGTTGAAAAAGTAAAATAGGTTTTCATCCTGTATAAAATGTAAAGGAGATGGTCAAAAGCCATCTCCTTTTTTAGTTCGCTGCAATGAGTATTATTAAAAAAGTTAGAGAAGACATTTTGATTGATGAGTTTGTTAGGGTTGACAAACTTTGGATTACGGCCTACGGTGCAACCTTTGACCGTATTTTGGTTAAAAGTAAGGATGCTGTTTGCATTTTGGTTAAAAATGTAGATTCAAATGAATTTTACTTTGTAAAGCAACTTAGAGCTTGCAAATACAAAGATGCTGACCCAACAACAGTTGAAGCTGTAGCAGGTATGCTTGAGCCTGGCGAGGATGTTTATACTACGGCCAAAAGAGAATGCTTAGAAGAAGTAGGGTTTAATGTGAATGAACTCACGTATTGGGGAAACACCCTTTCGGCACCTGGGATTATTACTGAAAAAATGCACTTTTTTTACACTGAAGTAAAGAATGAAGATAGGATTGCAGAAGGGGGCGGGCTTGATTATGAGAATGAAAATATTACGGTAATTACCTTCTCGGAAGATGAGATATTAAGCAGGCTCAAAAATGGGGAGTGGGATGATAGTAAAACGGTAGTGCTTGTGCAACGCTATTTTTTGGAGAAGTTGGGTTGATTAAACTCCCTTAAGATTTTTAGGGTTACGAGATGTATGAAAAATTCTAGAAATAATTGCATGATCTTTTTCATGACGGTAAATAATTTTATAGCTCCATTTTACAAGAAACCTGTATTCATATTTTTTGTGACTAAGAAGCGGTTCTAAAGAGCCAATTGTTGGTTGAATTTTTAATACATCTACTTTTTCTAATATTCCAAGGCGCACTATGTTAGCATAATAAGTGCCCCGATCTTTAGAAATATACTTTACCGCACGTTCAAATTGTTGAGCAGCCCGCTTTGTCCAAATTATTTCAACCAATTTTTAGACTCTTTTACTAACTGGGAATGAGTTATCGTCTCATTATTCGTATACTGTTTCTCCGAAATATCGATGTCTTCAAGAAGAGCTAATTGATCATAGATGTCTTCTAGGGTCGTTTTCTCATCAACCTTATCGGCTATTTCAAGCAAAAACTTTCTTATTCGGCTACTTTTCATATAATTCTTGATTGAATCGAATTTAGGTTAATTTACCCAATTAAAACGATCATCTTGGTAAGGACTATTAAAATTATAATTGGTCACATTCCATTCGATTACCATTCCCTTGGCAATTTCTTCAGCTACCTTTTTACCATAAAGCAATTCGCATAAATATAGCGCAGGTTCAAAGCAATTAGATCCTCCGCTTGATGTAATAAAGGTTAAGTAAAAAGAGAACAAACCAAACGGCAAGTCCTAGGTTAAGGAAACGGTCAAGATCCAGAAGCTCAATACCAATAAATATGAATGCAAATAGAAAGATGCTTATAATAATCGCCGTTATAAAGTAGAAGCGACTATGAAACTCATTTAAATTGAATTTATAAACCATTGAAAAACTAACCTTCCCATTGGTCCGGCGCCTTTCTCCACTCGTTTAAGCTCTCCACTTGTTCTGCCGTAACATAGCCTAGTTTTTGAGCTTCTTCGATTAGCAAAGAGTAATTGGTTAGGGTAGAAAAAGGAACTTTTGCTTCACTGAAAGCATCAATGCTTTTCTGGAAACCATAGGTGAAAATGGCTACCAAACCAGCAACGTTGGCGCCAGCTTCTCTCAATGCATCAACGGCTTTTAAGCTACTTCCGCCAGTTGATATTAAATCTTCAATTACAACGGTTTCTTCACCAGGATTTACCACGCCTTCAACCTGATTTTGCCTACCGTGGCCTTTTGCACTGCTTCTAACATAGGTCATTGGTAAACCAAGTTTTTCAGCAACCAAGGCGCCTTGAGCTATTCCACCTGTAGCAACGCCTGATATTGATTTTGCATTTGGGTAATTTTCTTTGATTTGAGCTGCAAAAGCATCTGCAACTGCATTTCTAATATCAGGGTAGCTCAAAACCAAGCGGTTGTCACAATAAATTGGAGATTTCCAGCCCGATGCCCAAGTAAAAGGGTCGTTTGGTTTTAGCACAACAGCTTTGATTTGCAGTAAATATTGCGCAACTTGCTGGCCCATTTCAAAATCATTACTCATGGCACAAAAATATGAGATTTTCTACGGCGATAAGGTGTTTGTTATAGCCGAAAATAGCAATCATCCATATGATGATTTTATTGTGTTTCCTATTGGGGCACATGAATTAGAAGGTATTGAAGATTATTTTAATTTATTAAATGATCACCCCGAAAAAAAAGGAGTTGTAATTATGAATGCTGAGCCCAATCCAACTTTGAATGCGTTTACCAAACAGCTTAAAGAGATTAAGGCTGCTGGCGGATTGGTGGTGAACCAAAAGGGAGAAATATTGATGATTAAAAGAAGAGGGGTTTGGGACTTACCCAAAGGCAAAGTTGAAGATGGTGAGTTTATGCGCCAAGCCGCAATGCGTGAAGTAAAAGAAGAAACAGGGCTTAAGAAAATTAAAATCAAATCAACAATTAAACCCACTTTTCATATTTATAAAATGAATAATGAGTTAGTGCTTAAAACTACGTATTGGTATTTAATGGAAAATAGAGAGGAAGTTGAATTGGTACCACAAGCAGAAGAAGATATTGAAGAAGTTAGGTGGGTTGCCCCCTATGATTTAAAGCCATATTTGGCTCAAACTTATCCAAATATAAAGCTGATTTTAGCGTTGTTTTCAAGCATTAAAAAAGACTATGGCTCAATTAATTAGCCATAATGGAGAGATTTTAAATCAAGCAGATTTTAATTTAGCGGTAGGCAATAGGGCCATATCGTTTGGCGATGGTTTTTTTGAATCATGCCTTTTTAAGCAATCAGAATGTAAGCTTTGGCTGTATCATTTAAAAAGAATTAATACAGCCTTAAATGCACTCTGCATGGAAAATACTGAACAAGAATTAAAGTTGTTTGATGATGTTGTAAAACTGCTTTGTAATAGTGGTCTTGAAAATGCATCTGCGCGGGTAAAAATTACCTTTTATCGTAATGGTTTTGGTACATATACGCCGCAGGTTAGTACCTATTCATATTTTATTACGGCTACATTATTTGCTGACACACAATTTTTAGCAGCTCCTATACACTGCGATTTTGCTCAAAAAGTTTATGTAAACTCAAATGGTTTTAATTTTAAAAGCCTGTCGGCTCTCAATTATGTGCTCGCATCAATTGAAAAGCAAAACCGACAATTGGACGATTTGCTATTGCACAACGAAAATGGGCAGCTAACTGAAGCTACATCGAGCAATTTGTGGTGGTATAATGGTAAGGCAATTTATACGCCACATGCAAAATGCGGAGGTGTTAATGGAGTTTTTAAAGCTTACTTACTCGATGTTTTAAATGATGAAGGGATTGATGTTTTACAAGGTGCTTTTAAACCTGAAGATATTTTAGCGGCACATGAAGTTTTTTTGACCAATGCTGTACAAGGGATTAGGCCAGTTGAGAGAGTTAAAAATATATATTACAAAACCCAAATGACACTTTATCTAATAGATAAGTGTAGTTTCTAAAAAAAAATAGATTTAAGTATTAAACCTTATCTGTTTTTTTAAGTCAAACAAGTACCAACAAAAAATAACTAACAAACCTGATTAAGATGAACTGAATAGTTTTAGTGTTTCATAGATAAGGCCGTATCAATTTTAATTTTGATGCGGCTTTTTTCTATTCATACTTAATTTCTACGTATAATTTTACCGCTTCAAATGAACTTGAACTGTCAAATTCTGATTCTAATTGGTCAAAGTTTTCAGGGTCAATTAAGCTTGGGTAAATAAATTTAGCAATCTCAATTCTTGATGATTCATTTTCAAATACCTGTAAAAAGGCCTTGGCATCTTTGGTTGAAAAGCAATTGGCATTAGCAATTTTTTTACTCATGTAAATTTTACCAGCTTCGCGGGTTTCGGTTGCAAGTAGTTGCATTTCACTATCTCTAGTTTTTGAGTCCCAAGGGCCTTCACAAGCTGTTTTTCTTGGTTTTAAAATTTTGGTTTCGCGTTCATCTCCTTCGCCGGTGGTAGATCTTTCGGTGTGTATTATGGTTGAAGAGCCTGATTCTTTTACCGTACGTTTTCTTTCTGATTTCTCTTTGATTTGCTTGTTACCTTCAACACGAGTAGTATCCTTTTTTTCGCGTTCACGTTTCATGTTTAAGCTACTAGCAGCATCTACTGTACCGCTTACGCGCTCAATAGGATTAGCGTATTTATTGTATTTGTAAACAATAAAGTTATCTTTTAAATCAAATGATTTGTAGCCCTCTGACTTTTCAATTTTTTCAATTTTTACAAGTTCGAGTTTATTACCCCGCTTTGGAACGGTTAATTGGTATACCCATTCATGGCTACCCTGAAACTCTAGTCTGCCAAAATAAGCCATTGGTTGGGCGCTTTTGGTTATCACGTTTATGTTCAGATAAGCACCTTCTGGTATTTCAGTGATTTTAATGCGTGGTGCATTATCAGTTTTGTATTCACGCCCTTCAATAAAAAGTGCAAAATCAACTGTATCATTTGCAATTATTGTTAAATCAGAGTTCTGACCCATTGCCATTAATGACCAAACCAGCCCAATACATATCAAAATACCTTTCATAAAAAAATTATTTAGCGCAAATTAAACTTTTTAAATAGCCAAATTTCTATAATCAACTTTTAAATTTTAATAGTGCGTTGTGGCTCATAAGGTTAAAGAGACTCTCCCCATTCTACATATTTCAAAACATCGGGTGGGTGATTTCCGCTGGTTTCTCGTTTTTGCCCAATGCGCACAATAACTAGGTCTTTTTCAGGAAAACAAATAACATACTGACCGTTTAAACCTCTAGCATAAAAAACATTTTTATCTAAATCATTCATGAGCCACCATTGGTATCCATAATGTAGTGTTTTGCGCCCTTTTGGGTTAGGTATTTTGTGTGGAGTTATGCTTTGCGTAATCCAATTTGAATCTAAAAGTTGATTATTGTTCCACTTGCCACGGTTTAAATATAATTTGCCAATTCGGGCAAAGTTTCGTGCTGTAGTGTTAATGCAGCAATAGGCTTTTTCGTGGCCGTTTTTATGATCTAGGCTCCACAGGCCATTTAGGGTATGTTCAGTTTTACTCCAAAATTTTTCACTTAAGTATTCCGAAACACTTTTACCAGTAACTTTTTCAATTATAAAAGCCAAAAGTTGTGGGTCGCAGCCCTTGTATTGATAAACTAAGCCTGGTTTGTGCGCCTTTTTTAATCCTTTAATAAGTTTTTCAATGTTGGTACCATAGTAGCCTTCGGTAGTATGATTTATTGGACCGCCGTAGCTTTCTTTCCACTCTAAGCCACTACTCATGGTGCATAAGTGCTCAATGGTTATATCACCAAATACATCAACATTATAATTATCTAAGTATTGGGTTACATTATCGTTTATTGATTTTATTAATCCATCGTTAATAGCAAAACCTACGAGCATGGTGATGTAAGATTTAGCAACCGAAAATGAGTTAGCAATAGTAGATGAATCATAGCTTGAATAGTATTTTTCAAAAATTATAGAATCATTTTGAATGGCTAAAAATCCAATTGTTTCCATTTTTTCTAAATAAGAGTCTAGCTCATCACTAATACTCACAGTTTTTTTAGCTTTTGGCCATTCAACTCCTAAGTCAGTAGCGATTTCTCGATTTTCAAAAATTTTGTAGTCATCATAATCTACATAATTGAATATCAAAGTTTTCAGGTAGTTTGACTGCCTCTCCCGCTTGAGTTTGTTGCTCTGGTTGCTTGGCCACTGCATCAAATAACTGCCAGTTTGCTTTGCCGCTTT
>JBMYOR010000107.1:0-8065 GCA_049599535.1 Bacteroidia bacterium
TGTAAAGTAAATTACCGTTCAAATAAATTTTAACAGATTGGTTAGAATTGTTGAAGGTACATACAAGATGCGTCCACTTTGATTCAGAAATAGTTTGGCTTAAGACTAAGCGATCGAAATATGAATCTGCACCTTCATATCCAAACTCTACACCTTGTATAAGTACAGCGGGATTTAATTCGTCAATTAATTGCAGAAAAAAATGAGCACCTCCGTGTGCAATTATCGTATTGTAGTAGTTCCCAGTCTCTGGCTTAAACCAAGCTGATATTGTAAACTGTTCCGAAATGTCATTCAATTTCTTTGGATTTTCAATATCAATCCAAGCACTATTACCATCAAAAAAGTAGGCGGAATTTTTATTTCCAAACCTATCTGATGTCAATTTAGCATTTATCACTTTACCATGATAGTTATTACCGCTTATATCATTGGAGTTCCCGTTAAAAGGCATGTCGAGTACTAAGCAGTTGTTTTGTGCGTTCAAACCCGAAAGGGTAAATAATAGAATAAGAGCAAAGCCTAAATTTTTCATTTTTTAATTATTAATGGTTTTGTAATAAAAGTGTTATCGTTTAAATCGAATATTCTTATAAAGTGAACTCCGTTCTTTGGATTATTTAGTTCTAGTTTAACTTTATGCTTGTCGATTTTAATTTCTTTAAAATCAATATTTTGACCAAGAGAATTAACGAGTTTTAAGCTGTGATTTTGACTTAATCCTGAAATAAAAATTGCTGAAGATGACGGGTTTGGATATAACTCTATTGAGTTATTAAATCTACTTACAACTGTAGTTGGTAAGTCATACATTTTTTTGATTTCAGAACTGTCTAAAACGCATTTAAAGATTTTCACTTCGTCAATTATACCGTTATAGTATTCAGGAAAGGTAGTAGATTTTCTACTTCCAATACGCCAAGTACTATCTGAGTTTCGGAGTGAACCAGATGCATAACCTTTGTATATATTATCGCCATTTAAATATACTTTAATTTCATTTTTAAGACTATCAAATGAGCAAGCTATGTGATACCATTCATTTTTTGCTAATTTATTTTTAAGTAATAGTCTTCCTTGATATTCATTGGCGTTTTTATAGTCAAATGTTACATTTTGTATTAAAAAGGAAGGTTGAAGATCATTACCTATAAGTTGCATGAGAAAGTTTGCACCACCGTGGCTGATTAGGGTAGCATAGCTAGAGGCCTTAGCAACATTAATCCACATCGCAATGGTAATTTGATTGGTAGTACTGTTGATTTTGACTGGATTATAAATATCAAGGTAGTCATTTCCTGTGAAAAGTGCAGCTGATGAGTCGGTTCCCAAATAATCATCTGTTAACAGGACACCCGATGTCGTGATCAAATAATTATTTTCACTTTCATCCTTTATTGTTTTGTCAAAACCTATATCAACAGCCAAACATTTACTCGTGTCAGGGAAGTCTCTTCTGCATCCTTTTAAGTCAAGTATTTTTGTTATTTCGCTTAGACAACCTGTTGTGGAATCACGTATTTTTAATGTTACGCTATAATTACCAGGGATACTAAATTGATGAGAAAATGTTCTAAGATTTTTAATATTTTCACCATCTAATTCCCAAGAGTAATTTGTAAAAGATGTGGTATCTTTTGATTTTGAGTTAAACGCTATGTTACAATTAGAATTTTCAATTTTAGAATACTCAAAGTCTGCAGTACAAATAGGGGGAACCACTTTATCGAAAAATAAATTTTTAACTTTATTGCTATCTATTGCGCATCTAAAAATTTTAATATCGTCTATGTGACCTTTAAAATACTCTTCAAAACCTGGAGAGTTCCTAGCACCAACCCACCATTCTTTTTTATCATTTCTTAAACTACCCTGAGCTGATCCTTCATATCCCAAAACACCGTTAAAATAAAGTTGAATTTTACTTTGTGAGCTATCATAAACGCAAACCAAATGAGTCCATCCATGTGTAGTTATAGTATCGTTAGTTACTAATCTGCCAAATTTTTCACTAGCTTTTTCATAACCAAATGTCAATTTTTGAATCAAAATTGCTGGTTGCAATTCTTTATCCAAAAGCTGCATTATTAAATGAGCCCCATTGTGTGCGATAATAGTGTTGTAAAAATTGCCACTTTCAGGTTTAACCCAAGCAGAAATTGAGATTCGATCTGAAACCTTGTTGAGCTTGTCAATACTCTGAATCTCTATATAATCATCCTTGCCATCAAAAAAGTAGGCCGAACTATCTTCTCCAAAGCGGTCTTTTGAGGGTGTTGCACCGTAAACAGTACCATGATAACTATTACCGCTTGAATCTTTTGCGTTTCCGTTAAAATGCATGTCTAATACTAAACAGTTGGTTGTTGTATCCGGATCAACACATTTTCTGGCTGTTATTAATGCGGTTTCTTTAGTTTTACAATTGGCTAATGAGTCAGTAATTCTTAAGGTAACGGTGTAATCACCATTTTGTATATAAGTGTGTTCTACGGTTTTTCCAGTATCAATTTTATTATCACCTAATTCCCAATAAAATTTTGATTTTACCGAAAAAATTGAAGAATCGGCAGAAAAGGTATACCTACAATTTTCAAAGGGATCTTTGCTGATTGTAATTTTAGCGGTGCAAGAATCATTGCTTTTTGATCCGTTATAAAGATTGCTAACATCGCTACTGTCTATTGCGCAGTCAAATACTTTTACTTCATCAATATAGCCTTTAAAGTATTCAGGAAAACCACTAGATTCTCTTGCTCCGATTCTCCAGTTTTTATTGTCTTTTCTTAAAGATCCAGACGCATAACCTGAGTAGTTTAATTTACCGTCAATGTAAACTGAGATATTGTTACTCGAACTGTCAAAAACACAAACCAAATGAGACCATTTGCTGGTACTCATAGTTTCATTTAGGGTTAAACGATTCTGTTTTTTCTTTGCCCCTTTGTAATCAAAAGTCAGGCGTTGTATAGCGAAAGCGGGTTCTAAATTGTTATCCATTAATTGAATAATAAAATGAAAACCATTATGTGCAATAAGAGTGTTGTAATAATTGCCTTTTTCGGGTTTAAACCACAAAGAGACTGATATTTCGTCGGTATTTACATTTAATTTTTCAGGGTTTATAAATTCAATATAGTCGTTTTTTCCATCAAAATAATATGCTGATGAATCGTTGTTGAATCGGTCTTTAGCTAAAGTTGCACCAACAACTTTTCCATGGTAAGAAAATCCACTAGAATCCATTGCGTTGCCTGACATTGGAATATCTAAAACAATACAACTAGATTGGGAATGGACTGAGGAGTACAACAAAATTAGCAAGAATGCAAGCAGTAATTTTTTCATATTTAGCAATTTTTTAAATGTCAAACTTATAAGTTTTCTGTACAAATAGAAAAAATAATTCGTTTAGAATCAAATCAATGGGGTTTTAGTAAAATCATAAATGGCTTTATTCATATTACTTTTGCATTCTACATGGTAAAAAAGGTAGTTCAGGTTCACGATACTCAATTTGAAGAGTTGATTTCAGAAAATGAGATTCTTAAAAGTGTTGAGGAAATGGCACGTCAAATTTCAATTGACTACCAGCAAAAAGATTTGGTGGTAATTGGTGTGCTAAATGGCGTGTTTATGTTTTTTAGTGATTTGATAAAAGCACTTGAAATAGACCCGCAAGTGAATTTTGTAAAAGTGGCATCATACCAAGGAACCGGTAGCACAGGCAAGGTTAAAGAGTTGGTAGGGTTTTCTGGGCAGTTAAAAAACAAAGATGTTTTAGTAGTAGATGATATTTTAGATAGTGGTTATACTTATGAGTTTTTAATGGACACTTTAAAGGCTAAAAAACCGAGATCTATAAAATTTGCTTGCTTGCTACACAAACCAAAAGCACAAAAAGTGGCGGCCATGCCAGATTATACTTGCTTTGCAATAGAGAATGATTTTGTAATAGGTTATGGTCTTGATTATGATCAAAAAGGACGAACCTTAACTAGTATTTTTAAAAAGAAATAAAATGTTGAATTTAGTACTATTTGGCCCTCCGGGTTCAGGTAAAGGCACTCAATCGGCCAAGTTAATTGAGAAGTATGGTTTAACACACCTAAGCACAGGTGATATTTTTAGAGCCAATATTAAAGGTGAAACTGAGCTAGGCAAATTAGCAAAATCTTATATTGACAAAGGCGAGCTGGTACCCGATCAGGTAACTATAAATATGCTCGAAGCCGAAGTAGAAAAAGCCGGCGAAACCAAAGGGTTTATTTTTGACGGTTTCCCTAGAACAGTGCCGCAAGCCGAAGCACTTGATAAGTTTTTGGAAGGTAGAAACGAAACCATTAACCTAATGCTCGAACTTGAAGTTGCTGATGATGAAGTGGTAAAACGATTGGTCTTAAGAGCAAAAGATAGTGGTAGAGCTGATGATGCTGATGAAAGCATTATTAGAAATAGATTGAGTGTATACCACGAGCAAACGGCCGTAGCAGCTCAGTTTTATAAAGAAAGAGAGAAGCACGTTGGCGTAAATGGTGTTGGTGGTATTGATGAGATTTTTGGCCTTTTGTGTTCGCAAATTGACACTATAGCCTAAAGGAATATATGGGCAGTAATATAGAAAACAACTTTATTGATTATGTTAAGATTAACTGTAAATCCGGAAACGGTGGAGCAGGATCTTCTCATTTACACCGCGATAAGTTTACCAATAAAGGTGGCCCCGATGGCGGAGATGGCGGGCGCGGTGGACACATTATTTTGCGTGGCACCACCCAAATGTGGACACTTTTACATTTAAAGTACCGAAAGCATATAAAAGCAGGGCATGGTGTAAATGGGGGAGCGTCAATGCGAACGGGTAAGCAGGGTAAAGATGAGATCTTGGATGTGCCCCTTGGTACAGTTGCTAGAGATTTTGAAACAGGCGAAGTGCTTTTTGAAGTAGTTAATGAAGGTGAAACCTACATTATTGCAGAAGGAGGCAAAGGTGGATTGGGCAATGTTCATTTTACATCGGCCACAAAACAAACTCCCCGCTATGCACAACCTGGCGAAGAAGGTGTAGAGTCTTGGAAAGTATTAGAGCTTAAGTTACTAGCAGATGTTGGTTTAGTAGGCAAACCCAACGCTGGTAAGTCAACCTTTTTGTCAGTTGTATCAGCCGCCAAACCAAAAATAGCAGATTATGCTTTTACTACTTTAACACCCAATTTAGGAGTTGTTGCCTACCGCGATGATAAATCTTTTGTAATTGCTGATATACCTGGAATTATTGAAGGTGCACATGAAGGCAAGGGGCTTGGGCTTCGATTTTTAAGACATATTGAGCGTAATAGTATTCTATTATTTATGGTTCCGGCTGATGCCGATGATATTATGAAAGAGTACGAAATGCTACGAAATGAGCTAAAAAAACACAAGGAGTATTTAGGTGGTAAAAAACATTTGCTAGCTATTACCAAATGCGATTTACTGGATGATGAGTTAAAGCAAGAGATGATAGAAATGTATCCTGATCTTAAATTCACTTTTATATCATCAATTATTGGTTTAGGTATTGATGAATTGAAAGATAAGATTTGGAGCGAGTTGAATAATCTAGAAGATTCTGACGGAGCTATTGTGCTTTAAGTTCAAGGTTGCGGGCAATGTATTTGCCAATTACGTCAAACTCTAAATTTATTAAGTCACCAACTTTTATAGTGTAAAGCATGGTGTGGTTCCAAGTATAGGGTATTATAGTTACTGTAAATTGATTTTGAGTAACATTGAAAACAGTTAAGCTAATGCCATTAAGGCTAATTGAGCCTTTTTCAATTAAAAGCTTGGCAAACTGTTCGTCATAATCTACCGTAATGTTATAGCTACCATTATTATCTACCACATTTGCTACCTTACCTACACAATCTACATGGCCTTGTACCATATGGCCATCTAGTAATGAGTTTAGCGTAATACATTTTTCTAAGTTTATAATACTCCCTTTTTGCCAAGCATTTAAGTTTGATTTTATGAGCGTTTCTTGCACAGCGGTTACAGTATGCTGATTTTCAGTGCAATTTTCTACAGTTAAACAAACTCCATTGTGTGCAACACTTTGATCTACTTGTAACTGTTCAGAAAGCTTTGATTCAATGGTGTAGGTGTAATTGGTTCCATTTTTTTCTATGCTTTTAATGGTACCTGTATCTTTAATAATTCCGCTAAACATTATCGTACTATTTGAACTGAGCCTGTAATTGTTGATTTCTTATTTTCAAATAATTGAATGTATTCTACTTCGCACACGTAAAAATAAGTTCCTGTATTTAGATTTCGTCCGTTTTTTAAGTTTGTTCCATCCCAATTAAAAGTAATATCGTTGCTAGAGTATACTTCTTGTCCCCAACGGTTGTATACCTTTAAATCTACTGATTCAATAAAACGCCAATCGGGCATTGGCCTAAGGGTATCATTATCGCCATCGCCATTGGGCGAAAAAATATTTGGAATTTTATAAATAGGGCAATTATCTACGCAAACAATATTGCTAGAGTCGCTGTAATTATTAAATGAATCTATTGCAATTACAGTGTAGCAACCCGATAGATTTAGCCTTAAGGCTTCTCTTTTATCTATTATTCCAGTTTCATCAGGGCCACCAATTACCGAATCTATTAATTCGAAATTTCCAATTCCTTGATTTTGATAATAGATGTAGTATTTCACAACATCAAAACCACATTCATTATTCTCAAATTGCCACGAAATATTGTTTTGAAAAAGATCGCAATCGGCTGTAGCTTCTATAACAGGAGCGCATGGCGGAACTGTATCTTTAGGTTTTCCGCATCTTTCTTGGCTCCAATTCTGAACACTATCTACTATTCCGGAGTCTTTAAAATGCCCAAAAGTTTCGGCTTTGTAGCAGTAAGTAGCTCCATTTATTAAGTTTACATCTTTATACGTTCCGTCATAAGACCAACCAATGTATTCAAAATCTGATGTGATTTTATTTTGACGATAAAACACGAATGAATCGTTTTTCCAGGGCACGTCAGTTTCAATACTAATTAGTAAACTGCGGTAAGCGGGTGCAAGCTTTAGCCATGGAGTTGATGCCGATTTAGCCGAACCTATAAATTCTTCTTGATTGGTGAGCTCGTTAAAATGATAGAAATCGATTCTGTAAGTGTAAGGGTTTTTCCGAGTGCTTAAATTCTCCGAAATAAATAAGGTATCGGTTTTTATATCCTTAAAATTATTGAATTTTTTATCAATTAGTGGTGTAAAATTTTCACCATCTAAGTCGTCAGACTGTAATAAAACAAAACGATAATATGGTTTATACTGCGTAGTATCAAGTTCAATTGGCGATGCCCAATTAATTTCAACTACACCGTTGCCATTATCTGTTGCAATAACTGATGATTTGGTAATAATAGGTACATCTCGGTCTAATTCTGCGCACAATTCTTCAGATGCTATACCTTCAACTTGAGCAAACTGGCCAGGAGGTTTATAAAGGGCGGTAATTCGATAACAATAGCTAACACCATGAAAAAGACCATTACCGTTTCTATTGTCATAAAATTGATTGGCATTTCCATCTACAATTGCAATTCTTTTAAAACCTAATGATGCCGGCACCCCAGTTTCGCAATCTGATGGATCCCAACCTGATTCAGTGGCTTTTCTATAAATAAAATAGTTTATAACACCATCGCAAGGCGGTTCATTCCAAGTTAATTCAACGCCATTTCCAATGGCTTCAGTGGTAAGGTCAATAGGGGCAGGGCCAACTACTCTAATTTTTACATGTTCAATTGCCGTTAGTTGGGTGCTTTCAATTCCATTTCCGTTGTCAGTTGCATTAAAAACAACACTGTATGGTTGCTGCCTTATATGTTCACAGCCAACGCGCCATCTAAATAGTCCATCAACAGGATTACCAGTTCCGCCGTTAAAAGTTGCTTTATTGGTAGCAAACTCAAATGGTCCGCCACTGGCTTTGAGAGAAATTATGCTTTGTAAATCAACATCTGTTGCTTTTACATTAAAGGTTAGTGCCTTGCCAGTACCT
>JBMYOR010000108.1:0-8016 GCA_049599535.1 Bacteroidia bacterium
ATTAAACAATTCGTTCACATTAGTCGTATCATAAGCATATACTGCCCCTCCATTATTACGCGTAGCTCGACTGATGCTCTTAATCAAAAATTCATGATATTCTTCTTTTGAAAAACCTAAAACCTTGTAAGTAGCTTCATTTGAATATACACTGCACCTTTTTACTAAATCGTATAAATAAACGATTTCGTCAATCTCTTCAGTAAACTGTTCGCTAAAATTAACAACCCCCAAAATAATTTCTTTGCCATTTTGAAATACTCTTTTCAAAGTGGTTTTTGAATCAAGTAGAATATCATTTTTGCCAATATATTTTAGCCTTAGTTCTTTTTCTCCTTGCCAATTTGAATCTAAAAGTTCAATTAATTTAAGGGCGCTTTCGTTACAAATTAAATCGTTAAGCAAAATATTAGAAGTAAGCATTCGCTCTTTATTTAAATGCATGCTTAATTCTTGGCCCACAATTACATTCTTATTTTCGTCTAAAGCCCACCAGGCAATTTTTGACATTGCCATAAGCTCAAGACTTAAATTGTTAATTTGCACAGCCATTGCTCATTTTTTACGCAGTTTACTAATCTGCCCAAATGTCATAAAAGTAATAATCGCAACTTTTAATGTTAGTCTAAAATTAGTCTTAATAACAAATGTCATGATAGTATAAAATGAGAAATTTGACGTGTATTAAATAAGCTTCCATGATGTTTAAAAAAACTTTTCTACCCATTTTACTTTCAACAGTTTGGGTTAGTATTTCAGAGTTTGTGCGCAACGAACTGGTTTTTAAAAGCTTCTGGGTTAATCACTACCAAAACATGGGCTTGGAGTTTCCGAGTGAGCCAATAAACGGAGCCGTTTGGGGCGTTTGGTCGCTTTGTTACTCTATTGCCATTTTTATCATAGCCAAAAAGTTTAACCAAACGCAAACCTTTGTGCTTAGCTGGTTTATTGGTTTTGTACTAATGTGGTTAGTTGTAGGTAATATGGGGGTTTTACCTTTTAACCTACTCATTTATGCCGTTCCGCTCAGTTTACTCGAAACGTATTTAGCCACCTTTATCATTTTTAGGCTTACCAAATTGTAATTTGTATTTAGCAGAAAGTAAGTTCATATAAACCATCACATTTTTTAGCTCGTTTTCTGATGAGATTGCTTGCTTAGCTCACATTCAGTTTTATTGCAAAGAGTCAAGTAGCCTTACATTAGTAAGTTTTGTAGTAAATTTAATACACATCAATGGCGATACTCAATATCCAAAAAAGCAACATATTTTAGGCAAGTTAATCTGCCATAGATTATCAACTGTTATTCAGGTTAAAGCCTTTACTTTTTTGCCAACTGTAACTGAGATCATGCCTTAATTGTATCCAGTTTCAAATAACTCAAATTGGTTTGATCAAAACCTATTTTCAAAACACTACACTTTGCCCCACCAACATAAACAGGCAACTACTTTTTGCTTGTAAATGTATTTATTCCACTGGTCGCAAAATCCGATTCACTTACGCACAAACCGCCTAATTACCTTAATCACAATCATTTAATCTTTCAACTTTCTATTTCACAAATGAGCCTAAAATTAGGCTAAGGGGTTCAACGCTTCATAAACTAACCCCACTTCTTCCCACCCTTTAAAAACTGCGTTTAAAACCCATTAATAAGCATTTAATACATGTGAATTGTTTTGTGTAAAACTTCTAGTGGCAAAAAGTGGGAAAAAGTGGAAATAATCCAATACTTTTACCACGGATTTTATCCAAGGTGTAGATACAGATGACCCAACTTATAGGAGAATACATATGTAAATTAGATGCTAAAGGCAGGCTAACCATGCCCGCAGCGCTAAAAAAGCAGATTCCTAATGATGCTCAGGAGAAGTTTGTGGTTAATCGCGGGTTCGAAAACTGTTTAAATCTATTTCCGCTAACAGAATGGAATAAGGTTACAGCAAAAATTCAGAAGCTAAACCTTTACAAAAAAGAAAACCGAGATTTTCAAAGGCGTTTTCACCGAGGAGCTACAGCATTAGAGCTTGATGCATCATCGAGAGTTAATCTACCAAAAGGCTTGTTGCAATATGCCGGAATTACTAAAGAAGTTGTGCTTTTTGCACATGGAGATAAAATAGAAATTTGGGACAAAACAGCCTATGACGCCATGTTTGACGAAAGCGAAGACGACTTTGCTGAGTTGGCAGAAAACGTAATGGGTCAATTTGACAAAATAGATGATATTAATGACTAACTACCACATACCGGTACTATACCAACACAGCATTGATGCTTTGAATATAGACCCCAACGGCATCTATGTAGATGTTACGTTTGGTGGTGGTGGTCATTCAAAAGGAATAATAGATTTACTAAAAAATGGCCGTTTAATTGGCTTTGATCGTGATGCCGACGCATCGGAGAATGGTATCGAAGATGAGCGTTTTACACTTGTACACCACGATTATCGCTGGATCAGCAATTTTTTAGAATTCAACACTTCAGTACCAGTTCATGGAATTCTGGCTGACTTGGGAGTCTCCTCACATCAGTTCGATACTGCTGAGAGGGGGTTCTCTTTTCGCCAGGATACTGCCATTGACATGCGCATGGATAATGACATTGAACAAACAGCCGGCGATGTGCTAAACAGCTACTCACCTGCTCAGCTTCAATCCATTTTTACCATTTACGGCGAAATAAAAAACGCCCGCACTTTGGCACAAGCTGTGGTTACCCAACGCAACTCAAAAAAGTTTGAAACCATAAGTGACCTTATTGCAGTTTGTGAATTAGTAATGCGCAAAAGCGACAAGCGCAATAAGTACTTATCGCAGGTTTTTCAGGCTTTGCGCATTGAAGTTAACCAAGAGCTAAAATCTCTTGAAATATTGCTCGAGGCATCGGCTAAACTAATTAAGCCTGGCGGACGCCTAGTAGTAATTACCTACCATAGTTTAGAAGATAGGTTGGTAAAAAATTTTATTGCCAAAGGAAAACTACACGGCCCTGAAGAAAAAGACCTGTATGGAAACCCAATAAGACCTTTTGACGCCGTAAACCGCAAGCCCATTTTACCCACCGAAACCGAAATAACTGAAAACCCAAGAGCACGTAGCGCAAAACTTAGAATTGCTGTAAGAAGAGATGAATAGGATAAAGAATAAGAAAACACAATCTTCAAAAAATCCATTGGTAAGGATTTTGGAAGTTGAATTCTTTTCAAAATCCGACATCCAAAAGTGGTTACCATTTGTGCTCTATTGCACCTTATTGGCATTTATTTATATATCTAACCGCATATATGCCGAAAAAAGAGTACGCCACCTAAACAATTTGCAAAAAGAAGTAAGAAACGAGCAGGCCGATTATTATACCATAAAATCAAATATTGAAAACCTTACCAAGCCTACCGAAATAGCAAAAAGTGTAGAGCATTTAGGCCTTAGGCAGAATTTAAAACCTGCCGAAGTAATTAAACGGGATTAGTGAGTAACAAGAAAACCATATTCTGGCGAGTTTATCTCGCTTTTTTCGTGGTAGCCTTTTTGGCACTAGCCATATTGTTTCAAATATTTAGAATACAAAATGTGCAAGGCGAAAAATGGCGTGGTTTGGCCGATAGCCTTACCACCAAATTTGTAGATATTGAGCCTAACCGTGGCAATATTTATAGCACCGATGGCCGATTAATGGCCACAAGTTTATATAGCTATGATTTGCACATGGACCTTAAAACTGAAACCCTTAAAGCCTTGGCTAAAAAAGGATCGCTAAAAGATAGTATTGACGCTTTATCTACCGAGTTGGCTAATTTTTTTAAAGGGCCTGGCGAAAAAACAAAATGGCTTTGGAACCATGAGCTCACCGAAGCTTACAAACAAGGCAAGCGCTACCATTTAATTAGAAATAACGTAAACCACCTGCAACTCAAAGTGCTTAAAAAATTTCCGCTTTTTAGGCTTGGGCAGTACAGGGGCGGTTTAATTGTTTTTCAAAAAAGCATAAGAAAATTACCTTATAATTTATTGGCCAAACGAACCATTGGCTATGCGCGCGATAAAAAATTAGTAGGGCTCGAAGGCGGCTTTAATGAGTACCTAGCAGGCTCAAAAGGGCAACGACTTTTGCAAAAAGTATCGAGCCGTGATTGGATTCCGATACATGATAATAACGAAGTAGAACCAGAAAACGGAAAGGATATATACACTACAATTGATGTATATATTCAAGATTTTGTTGAAAACAGCCTATACAATCAACTTATAAAAAGTAAAGCAAACCACGGCACAGCAATAGTGATGGAAGTAGCCACGGGCAAAGTACTGGCAGCGGCTAATTTAAAAGCCAATAACGATGGCGATAACTATTACGAGGTATACAATTATGCCATAGGTAAAAGCACGCAGCCGGGGTCAACCTTTAAACTTGCCGGATTACTGGCCTTGCTTGAAGGTGGGTATATGAAACTTAGCGATACAATTGCGACCGGAAACGGGCAAATGATGTTTTACGATCAGCTTATGAGTGATTCTAAGTACAAAGGCCATGGCACAATATCGCTACAAAGAGCCATTGAAGTAAGCTCAAACATTGGTATTGCCGTTGCGCTCAACGATTACTTTTACAACCAGCCTGATGTATTTATTGACTTTTTAAAAGAAATGCGCGTGCATGAACCCCTTGGCTTACCAATTCAAGGAGAACCAGCGCCATTAATAAAAACACCTGCAAGCGATGATTGGAGCGGCACAACCCTACCCTGGATGGCACATGGTTACGAGCTAGAACTAACACCACTGCAAACCCTAATGATTTACAATGCTGTTGCCAATAATGGCGATATTATGAAACCACTTTTTGTTACTGAAGTAAAAGAAGTACATAAATCAATTGAAAAGTACGAGCCCAAAATTTGGGCACGCAACGTAATTTCTAAGCAAACTGCCAAAGAAGCCACCAAGGCACTAATAGGAGTAATTGAAAGTAAGGGAGGCACCGCACACAACCTATACAGAAAAGGACTCAGTTTAGCTGGTAAAACAGGCACTGCAGTATTAAATAAAGATAAAGATGGAAACAAAACCTATCAAGCGTCTTTCGCTGGTTTTTTTCCGGCCGACAATCCAAAATACTCTTGTATTGTAGTGATATACGAGCCTACTAAGGGTAAATATTATGGCGGCGATATTGCAGGCCCCGTATTTTTAGAAATTGCTCAAAACCTATATTCTTACGATATATCTTTAAACAAATCGCAATTTGCTGAAACCACCAAAAACGTAACCAAAAGGCCAACCTTTTTAGCGGCCAATACTTCAGATCTCAAATCGATTTATAAAGGTTTAGATATTGCCGTGGCAAGCACTGAGCTTGATGCAGATTGGTCAGAACCTTATTTAGCAGGCAATAAAATTAGTTTTAAAGAAAAAAACACCTACCCCGGCACTGTGCCAAACCTAAAAGGGTTAAGCCTTAGTGATGCTCTTTTTTTATGCGAAAACATGAAATTAAAAGTTGAATCAAAAGGTACAGGAAACATTTACCGACAAAGCCCTGCAGCCGGCACGCCACTAAATAAAGCTTCAAAAATTTACATTAATTTAAATTGAAAGACCTTACCCAAATATTGCCCCTTAGTTTTATAACCAAAATAATTGGTGATGAAAATAAACAAATACAAGGAATTGCGCTTGACTCAAGAATAGTAGAGCCAAATTTTGTATTTGCGGCAATAAAGGGTACCCAAGTTGATGGGCACAAATTCATAAACAAAGCCATTGATCTTGGAGCAAACACTATTCTTTGCGAACACCTTCCACAAAATATCCGTGAAGAGACTACCTATATACAATGCGTTGACTCAGCTCTTTGCCTAGGCCATTTGGCATCGGCATTTTATGGCAACCCATCAAAAGAGATGAAAGTAATTGGGGTAACTGGCACCAATGGCAAAACATCGGTAGCCACTATTCTCAAAAACACATTTACCCATTTGGGCTATAAATGTGGTTTAATTAGTACCGTTCAAAATGAGATTGGCGCCGAAATTATTGAAGCTACCCACACTACGCCCAATGCAGTAGCCTTACAAAAGCTGTTTAGCTTAATGGTAGAAAAAGGCTGCGATTACGTTTTTATGGAAGCAAGTTCTCATGCTATTCATCAAAAAAGAATTGCAGGCGTAGATTTTGATGGTGCAATTTTTACCAATATTAGCCACGATCACTTAGACTACCATGGCACTTTTAATCATTATATAAAGGCTAAAAAAGAACTGTTTGACCAGTTAAAGTCAAGCGCTTTTGCACTTACCAATATTGATGATAAAAATGGTAGAGTAATGTTGCAAAACACCAAAGCACGCAAAAAAACATACTCACTTAAAAGCCTTGCAGACTATAAAACTAAAATTTTAGAGCAAGATTTTACAAGCATGTTGCTTGAGGTAAATAGCAACGAAGTTTACACTCCAATATCAGGCACTTTTAATGCCTATAACCTAACCGCCGCTTATGGTACTTTGTGCGAAATGGGCATTGACTCTACCCAAGCACTAATGGCCCTAAGCCAATCAAAAGGTGCCGAAGGAAGGCTTGATTGGGTTAAAAACCATAAAAACCAAGTAGGCATAATTGACTATGCACATACCCCTGATGCACTTGAAAATGTGCTTAAAGCTTTAAAACAAATGAATAGCACGGGCGGTAATATTATTACTGTAGTAGGCTGTGGCGGCAATCGCGATAAAGATAAACGGCCAAAAATGGCACAAATCGCTAGCGAACTTTCTGAGCGAGTTATTTTAACAAGCGATAACCCTAGAAATGAAGAACCCGAAACCATTTTAGATGAAATGGAAGCGGGAATTCCGATACACAAAAAACTTAACGCAATTACAATTACTGACCGCCGCAATGCTATTAAAACGGCCTGCTCATTAGCGCAAGAAGGCGACTTGATTTTGGTTGCGGGTAAAGGACACGAAAAATACCAAGAAATAAAAGGCATAAAATATCCTTTTGACGATAAAGCAGTACTGCAAGAATTTTTAATAGCCAAAACCACCTAATTTATGCTTTACTATTTGTTTCACTATATCGAAGAACATTTTCAGCTTACCGGAGCAAGCGTATTTCAATACATTTCGTTTAGGGCGGCTTTGGCATTTATGCTTTCGCTTACCATTACGCTAATATTTGGCAAGCAAATCATTTACTTTTTGCAAAAAAAGCAGATTGGCGAAACCATTAGAGATTTAGGACTTGAAGGACAAATGCAAAAAAAGGGAACCCCTACTATGGGCGGTGTAATGATGATTGCAGGAATATTAATTCCAACCTTGCTTTTGGCTAAATTCAATGTATACATAATATTACTAGTAACATCAACAGTATGGCTAGGTGCCATTGGTTTTTTAGATGATTACATAAAGGTTTTTAGAAAAAATAAAGAAGGCCTTAGAGGTAAATTTAAAATACTAGGTCAAGTGGGGTTGGGCCTAATTGTAGGGCTTACACTTTATTTAAATAATGATGTAGTAATACAAGAAAAAGTGCCCATTGGCCAAGAACACTTACTCGAACAGTATGAAAATGTGGTTGAAACCGAAAAAATTGAACGAGAAGATGAATCGTTCTATTTGGTTAGCTACAAATCAATGGTGAGTACAACCCCCTTTTTTAAGGATAACGAATTTGACTATACAGTACTAGTATCATGGATTACCGATAATACATGGCAATGGGTTTGGATTGTTTTTATACCCATTGTCATCATTATCATTACGGCGGTATCAAATGGTGCAAATATTACAGATGGATTAGATGGCCTTGCCGGTGGTACATCGGCCATAATGATTGCTACCCTTACTATTTTAGTATATGTAAGCGGAAACTTCTTTTTTGCAGAGTATTTAGGGGTTATGTATATGCCCCACATGGGCGAGCTCACCATTTTTACAGCTGCAATGATTGGTGCCATAGTGGGTTTTTTGTGGTACAATACCTACCCTGCCCAAGTATT
>JBMYOR010000109.1:0-7903 GCA_049599535.1 Bacteroidia bacterium
TAAAGTGACTTAGTGAATGGGTGACTTAGTTTATTAGCGAATGAGTGAATGAGCGAATGAGTGACTTAGTGACTGAGTTCATTAGTGTAGTAATGTTTTTATGTTGAACCTTTAACAATTCATCATTTAAAATTCAACATCCAACATTCTCAACAAACCCATTTTCAAATCTTAGTCTCCAATCTAACATCCAAAATTCAACATCCAACATTCTCAAATCACCCATTTAGCATCCAAAATTCAACATCTAACATCCAACATCCAACATTCTCAAATCAACCCATTCAACATCTAAAATTCAAAATTCAACATTCAAAGATGTCGTTCACACAAAAAAAGTGTCGTTCATACAATTTATTTGGAAATGAAAACAGAAATGGTCAAGTTCGAAATGCGTTATTAATATATGATTTCAAAAGAATATTGAATTAAAAACTAGCTAATCTAAAAGTAATTATTTCGCTTTGAAATAAATTGGATGCTCTGTCCGATTGATTAGTATTTACCTGTAAAATTCCTGTGTGTAGCCTGTTTCTTTTCTCAAAGAGAAACAGGCTTTTTTTAGTCACTATTATCAAGAAAGTCACCAATCACTCCAAAGAAATTAAATCCAAGATTTCCAATAAGCATACTCAAAATCTAACATTACCCAATCAACACTCAACACTCAACATTCAACATTCAAAATTCTCAAATCACCCATTTAGCATCCAAAATTCAACATCAAAAATCCAACATCCAACATTCTCAAATCAACCCATTCAACATCTAAAATCCAAGATTCAACATTCAAAGATGTCGTTCACACAAAAAAAGTGTCGTTCATACAGTTTTTTTTGTTGAACCAGTGTAATGCTTCAAGTTAGTAGGGTCAATAAAAGCCCTAAGTATGACTTTTAGATTTTTACTCATCGTCTTTATCTTGGTTTTAGCAACCAATGCATTTGCCCAAGAAATTAAAATAAGCGGCAACAGCACCGAGATTGTTGACGGCGATGCCTACCCAGGTTTTAGTGATGACACCTATTTTGCCGGAGCTGATGTAAGTGGCGGTACGGTAAGCAAAACCTTTACCATAGAAAACACAGGTTCAAGCACACTAACGCTTAGCGGCTCTAGCCCCTTTGTAAGCATAAGCGGTACAAATAGTGCCGATTTTAGCGTAACCAGCACCCCAAGCAACTGCATAGCAGGCAGCTCATCCACCACTTTTACTATAGAGTTTGACCCTAGTGATGCCGGCCCAAGGGAAGCAGAGTTAACCATTACGAACAACGATGCTGATGAAGGCACCTATAATTTTGCCATTAGCGGTATTGGTATTGGCACAATTACAGCTGCTAACCCCTTGGGGAGCACGGGTGCTCAAATAGGGTTAGATATTAACGGTGAATCAAATAGTGATTTCAATGGTTGTTCAGTAAGTTTAAGCAGTGATGGTACCATTATGGCCATTGGTGCACGTAGCTACGATGGTATTGGGATCAATAGCGGCTATGTTAGGGTTTTTAAATTCAGCGGAGGTTTATGGAGCCAATTGGGTGGAGATATAGCAGGAGAAGCTCGTGGTGATGAAAGTGGTTATTCAATAAGCATAAGCGGTAACGGAACGGTATTAGCCATAGGAGCACCTAATAATGATGGAAATGGTACTAATAGTGGCCATGTTAGAGTGTATCAATTCAGCAGCAATTCATGGAGTCAATTGGGCAGTGATATTGATGGTGAGTCGAATTATGATTATAGCGGTTATTCTGTAAGTTTAAGTAGCGATGGAACTATATTGGCCATAGGAGCACCTTATAATGACGGAAATGGCGGTAACAGTGGCCATGTAAGAGTGTATAAATACAGCGGCAATTCATGGGGTCAATTGGGCAGTGATATTGATGGTGAAGCAATAAGTGATGAAAGTGGAACAGCGGTTAGCTTAAACAGCGATGGAACCATATTGGCCATAGGAGCACCTTATAATGGCGGAAATGGTAGTAATAGTGGCCATGTTAGAGTGTATCAATTCAGCAGCAGTTCATGGAGCCAATTGGGCGGTGATATTGATGGTGAAGCGAGCGGCGATGAGAGCGGAATAACAGTAAGTTTAAGCAGCGATGGAACGGTGTTGGCCATAGGAGCAACAGAAAATGATGACAACGGGAGTGCTAGTGGTCATGTACGCGTTTATAAATACAGTGGTAGTTTATGGAGCCAATTGGGTAGTGATATAGATGGCGAAGCCAGTGGTGATGAGAGTGGTAGCTCGGTAAGTTTAAGCAGCGATGGCACGGTGTTGGCCATTGGTGGTAGATATAACGATGGTAATGGTAGCAATAGTGGCCACCTACGTTTGTATCAATACAGCAGCAGCTCATGGACACAATTGGGCAGCGATATTGATGGAGAATCAAGCAGCGATAATAATGGAAGTTCAGTATGTTTAAGCAGCAATGCATCAGTGCTAGCCATTGGCGCACCTTATGCCAATAGTGTGGGCCAAGTACGAACCTATGCTTTAAATGACCCAGAAATTAAAATTACAGGAAATAATTCTGAAATTGAGGATGGAGATACTAAGGCAAAAACTGCAAACAACACCTATTATGGTAAGGTAAATCCTACCACCACAGGTACAATAAGCAAAGCATTTACAATAAAAAACGAAGGAGTAGCTGATCTTACTTTAAATGGTTCGCCATTGGTTAGTATTTCAGGTAACGATGCTTCAGACTTTACAGTTTCTACTCAACCAAGCAGTTCAACTATCGCCGCAGGAGATAGCACAACTTTTATCATAAACTTCAATCCAGATACTTCGGGAATAAAATCAGCCACAGTTTCAATTGCTTCAAACGATGCCAATGAAAATACATTTGAATTCAGTATTGAAGGCTATTCAACGACCATTCCTTCCGATACGCTAGTTCAATTGCATGGCGATATTGACGGTGAGAAGGCGGGTGATGAAAGTGGTAGATCAGTTTCAATAAATGCCGACGGTAGAATTGTAGCAATTGGTTCCATTAATAATGATGGTAATGGCTCTAATTCAGGTCATGTACGAGTGTTTCAAAATACTGGTATTTCCTGGAGTCAAATAGGCAACGATTTTGATGGAGAAGCAGCGGGAGATAATTGTGGTATTTCGGTAGCGCTTAGCTCTGATGGCACTAGATTAGCTATTGGAGCGCGTTACAATGATGGCAATGGGAGTTCATCGGGTCATGTGCGAGTTTACGAACTTAACAGTGCGATATGGAGTCAATTGGGCAGTGATATAGACGGTGAAGCGGCAGGTGATAGAAGCGGCTATTCGGTAGCAATGAACGCCGATGGTGATCGTGTGGCTATTGGAGCAATACAAAATGACGGAAATGGATCCAATGCCGGGCATGTTCGAATATTCGAGTATAATAGTTCAACTTCAAGTTGGAGTCAATTGGGCGGCGATATTGATGGTGAAACTGCCAATGATCAAAGTGGCCGTTTTGTAACAATGAGCGCTGATGGCAAACGAGTGGCGATAGGTACCTATAAAAACGACGGAAATGGAACCGATGCGGGCCACGTGCGTATATTCGATTATAATAGCTCAACATCGAGTTGGAGTCAATTAGGGAGTGATATTGATGGAGAAGCAGCGGGAGATAGAAGTGGTACTTCAATATCAATGAATGAAAACGGTAGCCGAGTGGCAATTGGTGCTCCATATAACGATGGAAATGGCACTGATGCGGGCCATGTTCGCATTTTCGAATACGATAGCGGGACAAGTAGTTGGAACCAATTGGGTGCAGATATTGACGGTGAAGTAGCAAACGATAAAAGTGGCCAATCGGTATCAATGAGTCTTGACGGCAATAGAATAGCAATAAGTGCTATAAATAACGACGAAGGTGGGTCAAATAGAGGTCATGTACGTTTTTTTGGCTTCGATCAAGATGCAGAAAGCTGGAGTAAGATTGGAAATGATGTTTATGGAGAAGTGAATCAAGACTTTAGTGGATACGCCATTTCTATGAGTGGTGATGGCGGCCTTGTGGCTATTGCAGCATTACAAAATGATGATAATGGTACAGACGCAGGTCATGTTCGTATTTTCAATTTTAAAGATACCAATGCAACTTGTATAATTAAAGGCAATGCAGACATTGTAAATGGTGATGAAACACCAAGTGTCGATGAAGGTACTGATTTCGGGGAGGCTGTGGTCTCTTCAAGCATAAGTACTGTAAGTAAATCTTTTTCGATTAAAAATACGGCTATTGTTAAAAACCTGACTTTGAGTGGTGTGTCTCCATTTGTGTCTATAGGGGGGACAAATAGTGCAGATTTTACCATAGAAACTGCACCAAGTAGCAGTATTGGCCCTGCTAGCTCAACCTATTTTGTATTAAAGTTTGCGCCAAGCGCCGTTGGCATCAGAACGGCTACCGTTACAATTACTTCAAATGATGATAATGCCAGTCCTTATACTTTTGATATTAGCGGAGAAGGTATAGCGCCTGAAATAAAAATCAGTGGCAACAGCACCGAAATTGTAAATGGCGATGTAAGCCCAAGTACGACTGACCATACCGATTTTGAAGATGTTTTGGTTTCATCTGGCACAGTTTCAAAAACCTTTACAATTGAAAATACCGGAGTAGGAGATTTAATAATTGATGATTGGCCATCTTTAGTTAATATAAGTGGCACTAACAGCGCTGACTTTTCGCTAACTACATCACCGAGCAATAGCATTTCAGCCAGCAGTTCAACTACCTTCACCGTTGAGTTTAACCCTAGCGCAATTGGCACACGAACAGCCACTTTAACCATCAACAGCAATGATGCTGACGAAGGAACCTACACTTTTGACATAGCAGGAGAAGGCTCGGAACCAGAAGTGAAAGTGAGTGGAAATTCTGTAGAAATAGTAGATGGCGACGCAATGGCAAGCATAAAAGACCATACTTATTTTGGTAGCGTTGATGCATCATCAGCCACTAAAACAAGAACTTTTACAATTGAGAATACTGGTGGTGGTAATTTAACTTTAAGCAGTTCACCAATTGTGAGCATAAGCGGTACTAATAGCTCAGATTTTGCAGTAACCGCTCAGCCGAGCACTTCAGAAATTGCGGCTAATACATCATTAACTTTTGAAATTGAATTTGATCCAAGTGCAGAAGGCACTAGAGAAGCTGAAGTTGCTTTTACTTGCGATGATTCTGATGAAGGCACTTACAACTTTAGCATAAGCGGTTTAGGTTCTAGCAAAGCAGATTATCCATTTGATTGGACATGGTACGGTGGTTCTTCTACAAAGGACCCATCGGGGGTTTATGGTACTAAAGGCACTGCCTCCAGCTCGAATATTCCAGGCGGAAGAAGAAATGCCTTTACATGGAAAGATACAAGCGGAAATGTGTACCTTTTTGGAGGTTATGGCTTAGACAAAAATGGAGACGAAGGTTACCTCAATGATTTCTGGAAGTTTGATGGAACCAATTGGACATGGCTATCAGGCAGCGACGTAATTAATGCAAATGGTACTTATGGAATAAAGGGCACAGCTTCAAATTCAAATACACCTGGAGCAAGGTTTGGCCATGTAGGTTATGTAGACGGCAGCGGTAACATTTGGCTGTTTGGTGGAGAAGGATTCTATGGTTCTACAACCAACACAGGAAACATGAACGACTTATGGAAGTGGGATGGAAGCGATTGGACATGGGTTGGTGGAGATAATAATATCAATCAAAAATCTAATTATGGTACAACAGGGCAGTATTCATCAGGCTCATGGCCGCGTGGAGCTCACGAAAGTGTCCACTGGTACGATGGAAACGGTGTTTTTTGGATTCTTGGTGGTTATGGCCGTGATAAAAACAACCAAGGCGGGCAATTAAACGACCTTTGGAAATGGAACGGTAGTCAATGGGCCTTCGTAGGAGGTAGCAAAACAAGAAAACCTGCTGGCAACTATACTTCAGGTACACTTTGGCCCGGTGGCCGACGCTATGGCGCAGCTTGGGTAGATGCAAGCAACAACTTATGGCTTTTTGGTGGACACGGTGCGGATAAAACCACTACCAATGGCTACCTTAATGACCTATGGAAATGGAACGGTAGTCAATGGACTTGGGTAGATGGTGATGACGATAGAAATCAAAGTGGTAGCTATGGCACACAAGGAAAGGCGGCCAGTGGCAATGTGCCAGGGGGCAGAAGAAGATGTTCCTATTGGCTCGATGGTTCTGGTAATATGACCATTTATGGTGGTTACGGCTACGATGCTGATGGAAACCTTGGTGAGTTGAATGATATGTGGACTTGGGATGGTGCCAACTGGGCCTGGACAAGCGGAGAGAAAACATATCAAGAACCTGGAAATTTTGGGACACTGGGTACAAGCTCATCTGACAATTATCCTGGAGCAAAGCATAGCATGGTGAGCTGGATAGACAACTCCGGAAACTTATGGCTTATGGGTGGTGAAGGCTATGACGCCAACAGCACATTAGGCTATGCCAACGACCTATGGAAAATGGAGATGGCATACATATGGAACGGAACATCAAGCACCTGGAACACCAACGGAAACTGGAAACACGGCGGGGTTGCCAATAGCAACTATCCTGTACAAATTCCATCTGGCTTGAGCACTTATCCTACTGTAAGCTCCAATATATCGTTATGCGATATTGAGATTGAAGATGGAGCTTCATTCAGTATTGCTTCAGGAAATACACTAACCATTACCAACACTTTTGAGTATAAAGGCAGCAGTGCTTTAAACCTAGGTGATGGTACCCTTAAGTTCAATGGCACATCAACACAAACTATTGATGGTAAAATTGATGGCAATGTAGAAATAGATAATAGCAATGATGTGACTCTGGGAGCGGCATCAACAATTACCAGCCTAACCCTTACTAATGGAGACCTTGACATTGGAAATAATGATCTTACACTTGGTTCGGCCACAGGCGGTAGTTCAAGCAGCTATATTAAAGTGTCAGGTACGGGTACCGTTACAACAGAAGTTGGCAGCAGCCCAGTTACGCTGCCAATTGGTAGAAACCCCTACTTGCCAATTATAATTGACGATGGTGGAGGAAATGACTATACCGTAGGAGTTTACGATGGAGTATATGAAAACCCTGAAACCGAATCAAATGCCCAAACTGATAACGTAGTTTCAGAAACCTGGACTATCCAATCATCAGCTTCACAAAACAATGTTTCAGTAACAGTTCAATGGGAGTTAGACGAAGAAGAAGGAACCTTTGATAGATCAAATGCCTATCTAGGTTATTGGGAAAACGGAGTATCGTCAGTTTGGAATAATGGTACTTCAAGTTCGGCAGCTGGATCTGGTCCTTATACCTTAACCCGAACTGTAGATTTTACTACCAATCTATTTTATTTTGGTGTGGGGTCTGCCGGATCTGCATTGCCTGTAGATTTTACTTATTTTACAGCGCAGTGGCAAACACCTGGCGAAACTGCCATACTCAACTGGCAAACCGCCATAGAAGAGAACAACAGCCACTTTGAAATACAACGCAGCTTTGATGGCCAAAGTTTTGAAACCATAGGAGCAGTACAAGGTCAAGGTTCCACTTTTGAAACCACTGACTATCAGTTCATTGATGAAATTGAAAGTCCTTCCCACTTGGGGGAAGGATTTAGGAAGGGGCAAATGATTTACTATCGCTTAAAGCAAATAGACTACAACGGAGATTTTGATTATTCAGCAATAAAAACACTAGACATGGAAACCGAAATACTAGAGCTCTTTGTATTTCCAAATCCGGCTTTTGGTAATGTAATTAATGCAAGTGAAAGGAATGATACAGCTTTTAATAGTTTCATTAACATACCTTCTCTCCTTGTTTTACTCATAAGATATAACTATTTG
>JBMYOR010000110.1:0-7877 GCA_049599535.1 Bacteroidia bacterium
CGTTTCTTCGTCGGGCACAGTAAAAACAGAAATTATCTCTGAATAATCTTTGGGGTTAGCTTGGTTGTATTCAAGCAATCCTTCCTTAATGCTTTCGTTTGCATTAAAATAACCGTTGTATCGAGCAGTCATGTTGTTATGAAACTTCCCCAGTCGGCTATCTCTAAATCCACTACAGCCCATCAATATCAGTAGCGGAACTATTTTAAGTATCGTTTTCAGATTTAATCGCTTTATCAAAACCAAATAATAATGTATTGGTGCTTATAACTACTTTTGAGCGGCAAAAGTATTTTAAATAAGTATTTAGCCGCCATTTAATTGTCAAAGCCCCTTTTTAATTCATGAACAAACCCAAGCAAAGCTTTTTTTCTAAACTAAAAGATAGGTATAGAGTAAACATTATAAACCCTGAAAACTTTGAAGAGATTTCAAGTTTTAATGCCAATTGGCTGCAGTTATTAATGATACTGAGTGTAATATTCATGTTGTCTTTTGGTTTAAGTATTTCAATATTTGCCTTTACACCGTTTAGCCACTATTTTGCTGATGTAAAAAGTCCTGAAGTTGACGAAAAAACAATTGAGCTTAAAAAGGTGGCAGATTCGCTTGCAAAAAGAATAAATATACAAAGCCAATATATCGAAGATCAATTGATTATTTTAAAAGGGCTTGATGAGCAGTTTGCCGAAGATGAAAATAAAGAAATAGATCCACCAGCTGTAGACGTAGATGAGAATGCTTTGTTGTACATTTCTCCTGAAGATTCGAATATTAGAAAAGAGCTAGAACAAGATGTTTACAGCATTAGTAATCCAAAAAACAAAAAAGCAGAAAACTTACATTTTTACCCTCCCGTTAATGGAATTGTAAACGCAAAGTTTGAACCTAAAATTAAACACTATGCTGTTGATTTAATTGCTGAAAAAGATGCACCTGTAAAAGCTACATTAGATGGTACTGTTATTTTTTCGGAATACTCATCAACTACCGGAAACGTGCTGGTAATTCAACATTTAAATAATTACCTATCGGTTTACAAGCATAACTCTGTATTATTGAAGCAAGTTGGTACATTTGTACGAGCAGGCGAAACGGTAGCGATTATTGGCAATAGCGGCGAAATGACTTCTGGACCGCATTTACATTTTGAATTATGGCTGAACGGAAGCCCGGTTGATCCTGAAGATTTTATAGTGTTTTAACAAGAAAGAGAACGAATATGAGCATGTTTGGTAAGTCAGGTAATAAAAAAGAATCACAAGAAAACATAAATGCTAGAAATCATATAGCACAAGGAACTACCATGAAAGGTACTTTGGTGTCTTCAGGTGGATTAAGAATTGACGGTAATTTTGAAGGCGATATAACCGCTGAAGGAAAGTTTATTATTGGCGAAAAAGGTTTTGTAAAAGGAAACATTGAGTGTAATGATGCTGAAATAGAAGGCACTATTAATGGTAATATTATAGGCAAGGGGCTTATATATATGAAGGCATCTTCAGTATTTGATGGTGATATGAAATATGGTGATTTAAAAACCGATCCTGGAGTGGCAATAAATGGGCATACAACTAAACTTAAAGATGGTAAAGTAACTAGTAAACCAAACGCTTCGACAAACGGGCAGGCCAAACCCAATCAGAAAGTAGCGGCCAAATCCAATTAATAAGTTTGCTAAATACAGCGCGCTTGCTTTTCAAATGGGAGCAATAATTGGCTTTAGCGCATGGCTAGGTAACTATTTTGATGATTTAGCTCAGAATTCAACTAAATGGTACACAATAGCACTTTCACTTTTTGGCGTATTTGCAGCTACCTATCTTACGCTTAAAGAATTCATGAAAAAAAAAACATGAATAAATCTATTCAAAAAAGTACTCTCATATTTATCGGTGTTCTAATTCATTATTTAATTAATGAACTATGGTTAACCAACTATAAATTGGATAATAAGTGGTTTGCTTTGTTTTATTTGTTGTGTTTTGGCTTGGGCTTTTCTTTAAACAGCTTGAGTAGCTTGCTTTCAAACAAAACAAAAATTCAACTAGGCCAAAGCTTTATGTTGTTCAGTTTTCTAAAACTTGTTTTACTTGCCATTGTACTTATTTTGGTCATAAAACGATATGAGCTTCAAAAGGTATCAACTATTATACATTTTATAATTCCCTATTATTTGGCCAGTTTTTTGGCGGTTTCTAAGCTGCTAAAAAAGCTTAATGAAAAAAATGAAGAATGGGATGAGCTCTAGGTGTTAATAAAAGACACACTATTTCTTTTCAAGAATAAGAATACTCCTACATTTGCACCGATTTTCAAAAACGGTAATAATAAATCTGGTGAGAGTACTTAAAGTTTTACTGCTAATTGTATCATTCACAGCTCCTTTCGCAGTAATTGCGGAACATGAGCATGAAGCAGAAAGCCACGAAAGCCACGCTGAAGAAGAATTCAACGCAACCGAAGTGATTATGCATCACATTTCTGATGCTCATGAATTTCATATTGTTGGCGATCTTGCAGTTTACTTACCCATTATTTTATGGACAGACAATGGATTAGATGTTTTTAGTTCAAGTCATTTTTATCACAATACAATTCATATTAAGGGGCATGAAAATGAGCACGCTTACCAATACAAATCTGAAAAGGGTAATTACATCTTATTCCACGAAAAAATTTATGAAGCCGATTCTGATTCGGGAACATTAACTATGGAAGATGGCCATGCAACTAATGTAAAGCCATTGGATATAAGCATTACCAAAAATGTATTTTCAATGTTTGTGTCTGTATTTTTCTTGATAATTATATTTTTTCCTGTTGCGGCTCATTATAAGAAAAATAAGGGAGCGCCTAAGGGTATGGCCGCATTTATGGAGCCATTAATTCTTTTTGTAAGAGACGATATTGCAAAGCCTAACATTGGACCTAAATATGGAAAGTACATGCCTTATTTACTTACTATATTCTTTTTTGTTTGGGTTAATAACTTAATTGGTCTTGTTCCTTTTTTTCCTTTCTCTGCCAATTTATCAGGTAATATTGGATTTACACTTACCATGGCAGCCATTACACTAATTGTAATATTATTAAGTTCAAATGGTAATTACTGGAGACACATATTTGCTACACCAGGCGTGCCAGTTTGGTTATTGCCAATTATGATTCCGGTAGAGTTAATGGGCGTAATTGCCAAGCCATTTGCATTAATGATTCGTTTGTTTGCAAACATTACGGCGGGTCATATTGTGGTATTGAGTTTAGTATCACTAATTTTTATATTTAAAAATGCCGGAATGGCTGGTGTATCAGTACCATTCACCTTATTTATAAGTGTACTTGAGTTGTTGGTAGCAGCACTTCAAGCCTATATATTTACAATGTTATCAGCCTTGTTTATTGGACAAGCAGTTGAAGAACATCATTAAAATTTGTCTAATCAATAAAAGTTAGTATAAAATGGAAACAATGATTCCAGCTGCAGTAGGTGCAGGTTTAGCAGTAATTGGTGCCGGTATCGGTATTGGTAGAATTGGTGGTTCAGCAATGGAAGCTATTGCTCGTCAGCCAGAAGCTGCTTCAAAAATTCAAACTGCAATGATTATTGCAGCCGCTTTGATTGAAGGTGTGGCACTATTTGGTGTAGTTGCTTCTTTAATCTAAGAACAAAAACCATAAGCCTGTAGCGATTGGCTGCAGGCTTAATTTTAAAAAGCAAAAAGAAAAAAGAGAAATGATATTCGCATCAAGCCTTGTTACTCCAGATCCAGGACTGATTATTTGGACATCAGTTGTTTTTGTAATCCTACTAATTTTATTGAGATCTTTTGCATGGAAACCAATTTTGGGAGCCGTAAAAGCAAGAGAAGAAAGTATTGATGACGCCTTAAAGTCAGCTGAAAAAGCAAGAGAAGAAATGTCGTCACTGCAAAGTGAGCATGAAAAACTTGTAAGAGAAGCAAAGGCCGAAAGAGATCAAATATTAAAAGATGCCAAAGAAACCAAAGATAAAGTGGTATCTGAAGCGCAGAATATAGCGAAGCAAGAAGCTGCATCTATAATGGCACGAGCTCAGGAAAACATTAGACGAGAGCAAGAACAAGCAATGAAAGAACTAAAAGCTGAAGTGGCTACCATGGCCATTGAAGCCGCAACTGTTATTCTTAAAGGCCAGTTATCTGATAAAGAAAAACAGCAAGCTATAGTTGATGAGTATTTAAAAGAAGCAAAATTTAATTAGTTAGATGTCTCAGTATAGAATTACCTCAAGATACGCCAAAGCTCTTTTAGACCTAAGCATTGAGCGCAATATGCTTGAAGAGGTAGAGAGAGATGTTGAATTAATTGTGAGTACCTGCGAAGAGAGTAGACAATTGGTGGTAATGCTTAAAAATCCAATAATCTTACCTCAAAAGAAACTAGCCGTGATGGCTGATGTTTTTAAAGCAAATGTCTCAGAAGTTACCTTTAAGTTTATTGAAGTAATCATAAGGAAAAACCGCTCAAAGTTGGTTTTTGAAGTGATGCAAATGTTCAATGAAAAATATAAGGAATACAAGCATATTTCTGATGCTGTTTTATTTACAGCGGTTGAAGCAAGTAACGAGACCAAAGCACAGGTTACCAAAATTTTAGCAGACGCAACAGGCGAAACCATTAATTTATCAACTGAGGTTGATGAAGATATTTTAGGTGGATTTTTGATTAGATACAAAGACCGCCTATTAGATGCAAGTGTAGCATCAAAACTTAGAGATTTAAGACAAGAACTTTTAGATTAAAATATTTTTAAAGTAAAACAAAATCATGGCAGACGTTAGACCAGACGAAGTTTCTGCGATTATCCGTCAGGAATTATCTGACTTCAAATCTGAAGCTGAATTACAAGAAGTTGGAACAGTTTTGCAAGTGGGCGATGGTATTGCCCGTATTTACGGCCTTAACAGTGTTAGAGCTGGTGAGTTGATCGAATTCGAAAACGGAATCAAGGGAATTGTATTGAACCTTGAAGAAGACAACGTAGGTGCTGTACTTATGGGGACTTCTGAAGATATTAAAGAAGGAGATACCGTAAAAAGAACAAAAGAAATTGCATCTATTAAAGTAGGTGAAGGTATGTGCGGACGTGTAGTAAACGCACTTGGCGAACCTATTGATGGTGATGGCCCACTTACTGGCGAGCTTTTTGAAATGCCGCTTGAACGTAAAGCGCCTGGTGTACTTTTCCGTGAGCCTGTAAAAGAACCACTACAAACTGGTATTAAAGCAATTGATGCCATGATTCCAATTGGTAGAGGTCAAAGAGAGCTTATAATTGGCGACCGTCAAACAGGTAAGTCAACTATTGCTTTAGATACCATCATAAACCAAAAAGAATTTTACGATAGAGGCGAACCTGTTTACTGCGTATATGTAGCATCAGGTCAAAAAGCTTCAACTATAGCAGCAACTGTGCAAACTCTAAGAGCGCACGGTGCAATGGAATATACTACAATTGTTGCGGCATCGGCTTCAGATCCTGCTCCTCAACAATTCTATGCTCCATTTTCAGGAGTAGCCATTGGTGAGTATTTTAGAGATACAGGTCGTCCTGCACTAATAGTTTTTGATGATTTATCAAAACAAGCCGTAGCCTATCGAGAAGTTTCATTGTTACTTCGTCGACCTCCAGGTCGTGAGGCTTATCCAGGTGATGTATTCTACCTTCACTCAAGATTGTTAGAGCGTGCTGCAAAAGTGATTAATGACGATAGCATTGCCAATAACATGAATGATTTACCTGAAAGTTTAAAAGGTAAAGTAAAAGGTGGTGGATCTTTAACTGCATTACCAATTATTGAAACACAGGCGGGTGATGTTTCAGCTTATATTCCTACAAACGTAATTTCTATTACTGACGGGCAAATTTTCTTGGAGTCAGATCTTTTCAACTCAGGTGTTCGTCCGGCAATTAATGTAGGTATATCAGTATCTCGTGTGGGTGGTTCAGCTCAAATTAAGTCAATGAAAAAAGTGGCTGGTACATTAAAGCTAGATCAAGCTCAGTATCGTGAACTTGAAGCATTTGCAAAATTTGGTTCTGATTTAGATCCTGCTACCAAAGCGGTACTTGATAAAGGTGCAAGAAACGTTGAAGTACTAAAACAAAATGCGTTTAGCCCGGTACCAGTTGAAAAGCAAGTAGCCATGATTTATGCGGGTACTAAAGGGTTACTTAAAAATGTGCCTGTAAATAAAGTGCGTGAGTTTGAAGCAGAATTGATTGATTTCTTAGAAATGAATCATAAAGATGTGCTAGATTCATTCCAAGCTGGTAAGCTCGATAAAGATAAGCTTGGTATTTTAGAAAATGCTTGTGCTGATTTGTCAGCAAAATACAAAAGCTAAGCAATGGCCAATTTAAAGGAAGTAAGAAATAGAATCACTTCTGTAAAGAGTACTCAGCAGATTACCAAAGCCATGAAAATGGTGGCGGCTGCAAAGCTTAGAAAAGCTCAACAAAAAATTCAGCAAATGAGACCATATGCTGAAAAAATGACTGAAATGTTGGGTAATGTTTCTGGGAATCTTGAAGGAAGTGCAGCAGAGAAATATTACACAGATAAATCAGGCGGCAAAACATTATTTGTTTTAATTAGTGCTGATAGGGGTTTGTGTGGTTCATTTAATGCAGGTTTATACAAAGAGCTAAAGGCGCGTTTTGAAAGTTCGTTGAGCAATGATTACAAAGCCGGAAATATTGACATTTATTGTGTTGGTAAAAAAGGTAGAGAATTAATGCAGCGATATGGCGCTAATGTAGTTGCTGAAAACGATGGCTTTTTTACAAAGTTTGATTGGAATGATGCCGAAATAATTGCAAATGATTTAATTGAAAAATTTGAGAATGGCGATTACAATCGAATTCATGTGGTATATAACCGATTTAAAAATGCTGCCACCTATTTTTCTACTTTCGAACAATGGTTGCCAATTTTAGGAACATTAGAAGAAGATGAAAGTGGAGCATCGGCAAACTATATTTTCGAACCAGGAAAAACACAAATTCTTGATGAGTTAGTGCCAAGATCGCTAAAGATTTCATTATTCAAAGCCTTGTTAGATTCTAATGCATCTGAGCATGGATCAAGAATGACAGCCATGGATAGTGCAACTGAAAATGCTCAAGAAATGCTGCGTTCATTATCAATTGAATACAACAAAGCTCGACAAGCTGCCATTACAACTGAAATTTTAGAAATTGTAGGAGGGGCAGAAGCGTTATCTAACGGATAACTTTAAATATAGAAAAAAGTATTAAAAGCGATTCAGAGCATTCTGAATCGCTTTTTTGTTGTTGTAGATTTGGTGCACATGAAGAATTTAACCAGCTTACTGCTATTATTTGCTTTAATACAATTCGTTTTTACAGCTTGCGACAATGATTATAAGAAATGGAAGAAAGGCTATTCATCTGGGGTAAGTGATACTTTTATATCAAGGGGAAAGGTGGGCCAAAAAGTGTACAACACTATGGAAAGAGATGTGTTTGGAGTAATGGATACTTTTGAAAATGGCTTGCTCAAAGTAGGTAGACTAAATGTTTCACTCTCAGGTTCAAAATCCGGTAGCGTATCAATTCGAAAAGGCAATTTCAAATGGTTTGGTGCCATAAATAAAGATAGCCAATTTGTGGTTCCTTGTTTATTTGATGAAATAAGATATTTAAGCGATACGCTATTTTCTGTTAGGTATAGGATTTATTTTTCTCAGCATGATGGAAGAAATTTATGGGCTGTTATTTCTTCAAGAAGTAAATTTTTAACCGACTTTGATTACCAAAGAATTTGGATAAATGATGAAAATGTAATTATGGCTATAAACTTGGATGGTGA
>JBMYOR010000111.1:0-7864 GCA_049599535.1 Bacteroidia bacterium
TGTTTGCTTGATATTGCAAACCCAAGTCAATGCCAAAGCCCCAAGCAGTCGCAAATTTTCCTGCTCTGCGATGAATGACTTTAACATTTCCGCCTATGCGTAAACGTTTAATTTTTTGGGCATAAGAGTAGGCCAAATGCAGGCCAAGCCCAAAACCAATTTCTCCTCGTGTACCGCTCGATATTTGTTTGTTTAAATTAAATAAAGCGTCAACTTGTTCTTGACTCATGCCCCTGCCATTATCAGCAATTGTTAATTGAAGTCCTTTAGCAGTGCTTTTGCAATTTATTTTTATTTTACCATTACTATCAGGCGAAAACTTTATGGCATTTGAAAGTATATTTCTAATTATTAGTTTTAGAATTTCAGCATCCGATTGTAGTCTAAAAGACTTGTCGATATTGCAAGTAAACGAAACATCAATACTTTTTTCTTCAATTTGAGTTTGATATAGGTTTATTGTAGATTCAATAAAAACAATTGTGTTTATTGGCTCAATAATGGGTTGACCTGATTCTAATTGGTTTTTCATCCAAAGTAAAGTGTTATCAAGCATTGATGAAGTTTTGTTTACTTCAACTGATAGTTTCTTTATAAGGGTTTTAAACTCTTGACCTGTAATGGCATCTTGGTCAAATAAATCTATAATACCTGCAATTGAGTTGATGGGTGATCTTAGGTCATGACTCACAACCGAAATGAGCTTCTCTTTAATAGCATTGTTTTGTTCTAAATGGCTTCTGTAGTCTTCATGCGTATTTCTAAAATAGTAAGTAGCAACATAAATTAAAAAAAGTGCACTAAACTGATTGGTAAAATGAAGCATGTTTTCAAGTTGATTAAACTCAGTAAACTTACCTTGTTTGTACAAAATGAATTCGCTAAGTAAGAAAAAGAGTGTAACAACAACCCAAATAAACTCATGCCAATATTTTTTACGTTTGGTTAAAAAGGTAAGTGCAATAGCACCGGGTATTAAATATAAATGAGAAGCAATGTTGCCGAAATTGTAAATATATAAAACCATTAAAACGGGTACGCCACCAAAAAATAAATACATTGATATTGAGTACCTTCTTTTTAAATAAGCAAAGTAACTTATCAAACAAATTACCGCAGTAATTAAATTAAATATTGAATATTCGAAATATTGTAATGGTAATGTAATGGCTGATAATAAAAAACAAATGATTACACCACCAAGCGTAATTGCTTTTAGTAATTTTTTATCTAACCTATCCGCAAAAGTTACCGGATTCATTTATTTCTAATCTGTTAAAAAATAAAAATGTAGTAGGTGGTTTTATTAGCTTTTTAATAGATCTTTAATTCCGCCTACTGAGCTTAATATTCCTGAAGCTTCATAAGGCATATAAACTGTTTTATTATCTTTTCCAGTTGTCATTTCTTTAAGCGCTTCAATGTATTTTATAGCTACTAGGTAGTTTACAGGATCGCCGTTTTCATCGGCTACTGCCATCGCAATTTGTTGAATAGCTTCTTTTTCAGCTTCAGCTACGGTTCTAATAGCCTGTGCTTTACCTTCAGCTTCAAGTATTTGTGATTGTCTTTCGCCTTCGGCTTTATTGATTTCAGATTCCTTAAAACCTTCAGCTTCAAGTATTTTGGCTCTTTTTTTGCCTTCAGCCTCTAATATGGCTGCTCGCCTATCTCTTTCGGCCCGCATTTGCTTCTCCATGGCGTTTCTAATATCGGTAGGCGGGTTTATATCCTGAATCTCAACCCTGTTTACTTTAACGCCCCATTTGTTGGTTGCCTCATCAAGAATTAAGCGAAGTTTGGTATTAATAGTGTCTCGAGATACTAACGATTCATCTAATTCTAATTCACCAATAACATTACGCAAGGTGGTTTGCGTTAGTTTTTCAATTGCATCGGGCAAGTTGTTAATTTCGTAAACAGCTTTTAGCGGATCTACAATTTGAAAATAGATCATCGCATTAATTTCAACCCCAACATTATCTTTAGTAATTACATTTTGCCTAGGAAAATCGTAAACGGTTTCTCGTAAGTCAATTCTTTTAATGGTTTTAAATCTTGAGTATTTTCTGCCGTCAACGCCCTGTACTACATAGCGCCAGTTCATATCTCGCGCTTTGTCAAAAAATGGGATTATTATGTTTATACCAGAACTAAGGGTTCTATTGTATTTTCCTAATCGCTCAATTAGTATAGTTTCAGATTGCTGTACAATTTTGAAACCTGATATTGCAAATACAATAGTTAAAATGGCAAATAAGCCAACAATAAGGGTTAATCCACTCATTAGATTATTTTTAAATGTTTTTTTTAACAGTTACGATAATACTTTCCCGAGCGGTAATTTCAACCATTGTGCCTTTTAAAATGGTGCTGTTGTCAATTGATACGGCTTTCCATTGATCGCCATCAACGGCTACATATCCGCTACCTTGTGCTGGGTTTATATCTTCAATTACTTTTGCTTTTTTACCTACTAAGCTGTCAGCATTAGTTTTTACTTTGTCGGCATGGTTGTAGCCTATTTTTAAAATAAATGGTCTAATTAAAAAAAAAGACCCCGCGGTACCAATTGAAAAGAAAACGAGTTGAATGGTATAACTAAGGCCAATACCTGAAGCCACTCCGCCTAGTATAAACCCAATACCAAGGCAAGCTGCAACAAAAGCGGGTGTAAAAATCTCAATGATAAATAGTAAAACACCAAGTAGCACCCATATGTGCCACTCTTCTAGGGTAATGCCAAACAATTCCATGAAATAATACTTAATACCTTTTGCCCAAAAATAAGCTATTCGGGTTGATTAAACGTTTTACGTTTTAATTCAAAGTTTTGGCCAAGGTAAACTTTTCGTACTACAGGGTCGGCTGCAAGGTGCTCTGCAGTACCAGCGTTTAGTATTTTACCTTCAAATAATAAGTAAGCTCTGTCGGTAATTGATAGGGTTTCTTGCACGTTGTGGTCAGTAATTAATATACCTATATTCTTATATTTTAAAGTAGCTACAATGCTCTGAATATCCTCAACCGCAATTGGGTCTACGCCTGCAAAGGGTTCGTCAAGTAAAATAAATTTAGGACTTACGGCCAAGGCCCTCGCTATTTCAGTTCTGCGTCTTTCTCCACCCGAAAGCAAATCGCCGCGACTTTTTCTCACCCTGGTAAGCCTAAACTCTTCAATTAGGCCTTCCATTTTCATTTGTTGCTCTTTTTTGGTGAGTTTGGTCATTTGCAAAACAGCTTTTATGTTGTCTTCAACACTTAATTTTCTGAAAACCGAAGGTTCTTGCGGTAAATAACCAATACCCAACTTACCTCGCCTATACATAGGCATTTTGGTAATGTTTTCGTCATTTAAATAAATATACCCGCCATTGGGCTTTACAAACCCAACAATCATGTAAAAGCTTGTGGTTTTACCAGCACCATTTGGGCCTAACAGACCTACTATTTCGCCTTGATTAACTTCAACTGATACGTTATCTACCACTTTGCGTTTACCGTATTGTTTTACAAGGTTGTCTGCTCTTAATTTCATCTAATCGGGGCTTAAGGTCTTTTATATTAAGTTGTAGGGTTCGGTTGCCTTTCCATTCGTTGGTTTCAATAGTGTAACAAATGTCAGCAACTTGATGTTTGTGCAATGGCGCATACAAATGTGCAAAATTAAAAGCAATGCAATCAATACTACCGGTAGCGTTTGTTATGGTAAACTTGATATGCTTTTCGCCAATAATTTTGGTGTTAAACAGCTTTACATTGGTGCTTACAAAAGTAGGGCGCATATTTTCTGGTCCAAAAGGGCCCATTCTTTCAAGGGTATTGTACATACTCCAATTTATGCTGCTTATTGCAATTTCTGAATCAAACCACTGCTTTGGTATTAGTTGGTCTGTAGTAATGGTGCTTCTTACCACGTCGTCAAAAACGGTTTTAAAATCTTCAATTTTATCAATGGCAATGGTTAGGCCAGCAGCAGCTTTGTGGCCTCCAAACTTTTCAAATAAAAAATTACACTCATTTAAGGCGTTATAAAGGTTAAATCCTTCAATCGATCTGGCAGAGCCTACTGCAAAGCCATTGTTGCTTTTGGTAAGCACAACTGTAGGTTTATAAAATTCTTCAACCAGCTTGCTTGCCACAATACCCACCACACCCTTATGCCAACTATCGCTGTAAACCACCGTGCTTACACTAGTGTGGTTAAGTGTGTCTGCTTTTACTTGGGCAATGGCTTCGGTAACAATTTCGTGCTCCAAACCACGGCGCGAAATGTTAAGGTCGTTTATTCTTTTGCCAATTTCTTCAATTTCATCAATATCATTGCCCACCAAAAGCGCTACTGCTTTTTTGGCATGTTCTAACCTACCTGCGGCATTAATTCGTGGGCCAAGTTTAAAAACAACATCTCCAATATTATACGCTTTAGTATAAGCGGCTACCTTTTTTAATTGCTCAATACCTGCAATTGGTTCTGTATTTAGTTTTTGTAAACCAAAATGAGCCAATACTCGGTTTTCTCCGGTAATGGGTACAATATCAGATGCAATGCTAACTGCTACAAGGTCTAAAAAATCAAAGGGATTTTTTTTAAACCCTTTTGAAAACATGGCGCAGCAAAGTTTAAAGGCAATGCCGCAACCACTGAGTTCTTTGTAAGGGTAGGGGCAATCTTCTCTTTTGGGGTCTAAAACGGCAATGGCTTCAGGTAATTTTTCGCCTGGTGTATGGTGATCGCAAATAATAAAATCTATGCCTTTATCATTGGCATATTCAACTTTTTCAACAGCACGTATGCCGCAATCCATTGCAATTATTAGCGAAAAATTATTGTTTGCAGCAAAGTCAATTCCTTGGCTTGAAACACCATAGCCTTCCTTGTGCCTATCGGGAATATAATAACCCGTTTTTGAATATACATTTCTAAAAAATAAAACCATTAAGGCAACTGAAGTTGTACCGTCTACATCATAGTCGCCATAAAAAAGAATTTTTTCGTTTTGCTTAATGGCCTTTGCAATTCTGTTAATGGCTTTATCCATTCCTTTCATTACAAAAGGGTCATGAAGCTGGCTTTGATCAGGGTTAAAATATTTTTTGGCTAATTCAAAGTCGGTTAAATTTCTTTGAGCCATAAGGCTTGCCAAAACACTACTAATACCAATACGGTCCATTAGCATTTGCACCAAACCTTCATCGGGAATATTTCTCCGGAGCCACTGTTTCTCCATGGGGCGAAAATAAAGCCCCTTGCCATATCTCATAGCTTTACCTTTGCCTAAAAAGCGAATTACAATACATGAGATTGGTTTTTATGGGAACCCCCGATTTTGCCGTTGCAAGTTTAGATGCATTAGTAAAGGCTAAGCACCAAATTGTTGGAGTAATTACCGCACCTGATAAGCCTGCCGGCCGCGGAAGAAAAATATCGCAATCGGCCGTAAAAAAATACGCCGTAAAAAATGAGCTAAACGTGATTCAGCCCACAAAGCTTAAAAACCCCGAATTTTTGGCTGAACTTAAGGCCTTAAATGCCGATTTATTTGTGGTAGTTGCTTTTAGAATGTTGCCTGAAGTGGTGTGGAATATGCCGCCAAAAGGTACATTTAATTTACACGGTTCGCTTTTGCCTAAATATCGTGGTGCTGCTCCTATTAATTGGGCGGTTATAAATGGTGAAAAAGAAACAGGCGTAACTACGTTTTTTTTACAGCACCAAATTGATACCGGAGATATTATAGCGCAAGAAAAAATGCCCATTGGAGAAGATGATACCGCGGGAACCGTGCACGATAAAATGATGGTGATTGGCGCTGACTTAGTTGCTAAAACAGCCGCTATGATTGAGCAAGGCCAAGTAAGTAGTTCGCCGCAATTAATTGAAGGTGATATGCCACATGCTCCTAAAATTTTTAGAGATGATTGTAGGGTAAATTGGCAAAATCTTTTGGGTGAAATCTATAATATGATTAGAGGGTTATCGCCATATCCGGGTGCTTGGAGTACGCTTGAAGGCAAAACTTTTAAGCTGATTAAGGTTTCGAAACTCAAGGCTGAGCATAGTTTTGAGAGCGGTGCTTGTTTGGCCGATGGTAGTGCGCTAAAAATTGCTTGCAATGGCGGTTATTTATTGGTGCACGAACTACAACTTGAAGGCAAAAAACGCATGCAGGCCAATGAGTTTTTGCGTGGATATAATGTTGAGAATAAAAAACTGGTATAATGCTATCATTTGAAGATAAGACGCTCAAAGAGCTAACATCAAAATTTGCAAAACCCGGCAAGGTTGAGTTGATCACTTATAGACCTGAGCAATACAATTCGCCAAAAGAAACGGAAAGTATTAAAGCGATTAAAGATCAGGGCTTAGATGGCGATCATTATTCAAAAAAAGGAGGGAAGCGCCAAGTAACTTTAATTCAAAAAGAGCATATTGAAGCCGTTGCCAACATGATGGGAATGGAGCAAATTGACCCAAAGCTGCTGAGAAGAAATATTGTAGTGAGCGGTGTAAATCTTTTAGCGCTAAAAGGCCATCAATTTAAAATTGGTAACGCGGTTTTAGAATTTGGTGGACCCTGTGTGCCTTGCTCAAGAATGGAAGAAAACTTGGGTAAAGGCGGATATAATGCCATGCGCGGCCATGGTGGTATTTGCTGCCGTGTGTTAGAATCAGGTGAGATTAGAATTGGTGATGGGGTTGAAGTTGTTTAATTAAATTCGTGTAATGCGCTTGAGTCAGAATCAAATAGAGAAAATAAAAACTTACCTCATTGATAAGCCTGTGGTTAAGGCCTATTTATTTGGCTCTTATTCAAGAAGTTCAGCTCAAAAAGATAGTGATGTAGATATTCTTTTGGAGCTAGATTATTCGCAAAAAATCGGGCTCTTTTTCGTTAAGATGAAGCTTGATCTAGAAGAACTATTACATAAAAATGTTGATCTGATTTCAACAAAAGGGATATCTGAATATGTGAAGCCATTTGTTGAAAAGGATAAAAAATTAATCTATGAAAGAAAAGTGGGGTGATGAAACAAGGCTAAAGCATATTCTCGAAGCCATCAAATTAATTGAAGAATATTCTGAAAACAAAGGCTTGCTTGAATTTGAAACCGAACGGATGTATCAAGATGCCTGCATTAGACAATTGGGTATAATTGGTGAAGCCTGTGCAAGAATGACCGAGGAGCTCAGGCAAAGCAATGAGCAAATTCCTTGGCGAGAAATAGTCGGCTTACGAAATATTGTTATTCATGAATATTTTGGGGTTGATTGTCAGGTGATTTGGAATGTTATTGATGTAGAATTACCCATTCTTAAGATCAAAATAAAAGAGCTTTTAATTTCACTGTCTTAAGATTCTACAATTAAACATTTTAAGGTAGAACGCCTTTCAAAAAAGGAATTAGCTTTATTTTGGAATCAGGTGATACTAAGATAGGTGATGTAGTAGAAGAAATTACAATGAATGATGGATGATAAAATAAAGGCATATTTAGCACAGCTAGAAAAGGAAAAAGATATCCAAATATTGTTCGCTTGCGAAACAGGTTCGAGAGCTTGGGGTTTTGCATCGCCTGATAGTGACTTTGATGTTAGAATTATTTACAAGCACGATAAAGATTGGTATTTAGGGCTCGGAGATAAAAAAGATAGCATTGACGTTTTTTACGAGCAAAATGAAATCGATATTTCAGGCTGGGATTTAAGAAAAACACTTCAGCTTTTATGGAAGTCAAACGCATCGGTTTTGGAAAGAATACAAAGCCCAATTGACTACCAAGTAGATTATGAGTTTTTAAAAGGTATTTCAAAGCTTGCGAGTCAAGCATATTCTAGAATTGCCACAATTCATCATTATTT
>JBMYOR010000112.1:0-7844 GCA_049599535.1 Bacteroidia bacterium
CAATACCAACTGGCCTTGTTGATTGTAAATTTTAACCCCCTTAAACAATTCATCAGAAATAATTGAAATGTTTTGGCCAACAGGGTTTACCCGTATTTTTATTAAGCTGCTACTATGGTGGCTTATCGAGTTTTTTAAGGCCCATTTGTTAAAGCGTTGTTGCAGTACATCAATAGGCTCAACGCTTTTGCCGGTGCCTGCTATGTTTATATCAAGGTATAATTGGTTTATGTTATCGTTAGGCTTGGCCACTCTAATAAAGGCTGAAAGGGAGCTTGTGCTTTCGGGTGTGCAGCGGCTATCAGCTCCAATTATGTTGGCGCCTTGCATTGCCGCCATTAGTTTGGTGGCTAAGCTGCCTTTGGTTCTTAAAAAACGAGCTTCCATAGAGTCAAGTACCATTTGGCCAAGTAAAATATTGCCTTGTATGGCATAGTTTCTACCTACAATGTGGTTTTTGTAGTCCATGCAGTTGGCTCCTGTAAAAGCGGCTGCTTGTGGCTTTTTGTTTACCCAACCTACAGCGCCGTATTGTCTTAGCGATGCGTTGCTTTGGGCATCATTTTTCTCAAGCCATTCCATAAGTTCTTTAGGCCCTTTGCCATTTACCATTTCTCTATTGGCATTAAGCTGATTAGATTCTAGCCAATATGATTGTGTATGTATGGCGCCAACACCCGGAATTATATCGCTAATGATATAAGCACCTGGCGTACCTGGCCAAATAATGCTATCGCCACAAGTGGCACCAGCACTTCCAATTTCTCCCGTTAGGGTGTCTAATGCAACTATTGAAAAAGTATGCTGACTTTTTGATTTAAATGCAACCATTATTAGCGGTATAGCTATATAAGCCATTGGTACTTTACCTAATATGTTAAGCAACTTTAAAATGTTTGGTAATGATGCCTTAAACATGAGCTATAATTTTATTGAGCAATAATAAATACGCAAATTCGCACACAATTTATAACAAATAAATACACCATGAAGAAAACCTTTATTTATTCACTTGCAGTTTTGTTTTTGGCTGGACTAGTAGTATTACAGTCTTGTACCGGAACCGAAACTACCGACCCAGTAGTTGTAGTTACCAGTTCAACTGACGGTTGGGATGGAAATTCAAATACTTACAGCGGAGATGTAGGTGATACCTTAACCCTTGATATTACTGTAACAGCTGATGGTATTTTTAATACTTTAAGAATTACGCAAGCTGATGCAACAGGTAATTTACTAGAAAAAACAAGAGAAGAAGATGGTCAAACTACTTACGAAACTTCTTATGATTTTGTATTAGATGAAGCTAATGCTGGCGATACCGTTACTTTAACTATTGCGGGTATTGATGAAGAAGCAAATTCATCTGAAGAAACTGTAACCGTAATTGTAGCCGAAAAATCAATTAGCGTTGTTAAATACACTGCTAAATTAATGTACGTGCCATTGGCAGGTTCTACCAACACTGAAACCTTCTTTTCAACTGATGATGGAGACACTTACTCAAGAGATGATGTAGAAAATACTGCAGATGCTGTTTCTCCACGAGTTGATTTTGGTTATTACTACGGCGCTACTAACATGGCATCAATGGCTTCACCAGCTGCTTATCCTGAATTATTTCAAGATTTAAGTGCTTGGGGTACCAAAAACGAAACTTTAATGAAAATCAGCGAAATGGATGAGTCTCATTTTGAAATGATTGAAACCAATGCAGATCTTGAAATGCACTACGGCATGACAGACATGGCCGATGCTGACGGAGATGTAATTAACCTTGAAGTTGGTAATTTAGTAGCATTTGAATTAGATGCTGCTAAAGGAGCAAAGCACGGATTTTTTAAAGTAAAAAGTATAGTAGGTACTTTTAACTCAGGCGACTACATTGAAATTGATGTAGTAATTGTTGGAGAAGAGTAGTAATAATTATCTACAAAAAGTTTAAATAAAAAAGGGTGGCCAAATGGCCACCCTTTTTTATTTAAAGCAATTGGGGCTCTAACCAAGTGTTTATGTTTTTTAGTTAAAATATTTTTTAAAAAAATTAACAACTTGCAACTATATTTGGTAAAAATTCATCTAAGTAGTCTTGAAGAATAAGATACTAGGAAATAGATAAATTACTAATTTGTTAAAATTCAATTAATTATATGAAGCCATTTTTACAAACCAAATTTTTTAGAGGCTTTACCATGCTGGTGATATCAGCAATGGTTTTAATGGCAGGCGATGCCATGGCCCAAATTAACTACGCCCGTACGGCAACAGCATCACATAGTGGTGGTGGTGCTGGCGGTTACGGTCCGTCAGCTTACAATGACGGGGTAATACCTTCAGGTACAGGAACCCCATGGGGATGGGTGAGCGGAAACAGCGCATCAGGAACAAGCATGTGGGTAATGTATGAGTGGAAATCTGCCGTTTCAATAAACGAGTGGTATTTCTACGCAGTTGACCCTAATACCCGTGCCATGTCAGCCGGAGAATTACAGTATTGGGATGGTTCTGCTTGGAAAACAGCTACCAAATTCACCATCACTCCATCAAGTGAGTATTATGTTGAATTTCCAACAGTTTCTACTACCAAAATGAGATTGACAAACATGACCATTACTGGTAATCAAGCGTCAAACCCTAACTGGAGAGAAATTGAGTGTTATTACAATTCATACGGACCAAATGATATAGGTATTGCGTCAATTGACTCGCCTTTTGCTTTTTGTGCAGGTACAAAAGACATTTGGATTACCGTTTCAAACTACGGTATTAACCAAGTAGATACTTTTACCATTAACTGGGAGCTTGACGGATCTGCGCAAACTCCAATTCAAATTAACGGTACCGCTACAATAGATACCGCCGGAAGTAAAGCTGGTAATACCTACAAAATGAAGTTAGGTACTTCAGCCTTCAATTCAACCGGAAAATCACTTAAGGTATGGACTTCAAAACCAAATAACGTTGCAGATACTGTAAATGCAAACGATACATTTTCAACTATTATTAAATCATCATTGGCAGGTTCATTTACCATTGGTGGTACCAATGGCGATTATAGTGATGTAGCCGCTGCGGCTGCTGATCTTAATGCTTTTGGAGTTTGTGGCCCAGTAGAATTTACCATTCGCCCTGGAACATACAATGGTCAAGTAGCATTAAATCAAATTGTAGGAGCTTCAGCTACCAATACAATTAAATTTAAAAGTGCTCATGTAGATAGTGTTACCATACAACATACAGGAACAACTCTTGCTGCAAGTATGAACACAATTGCAATGGATGGTACAGATTGGGTAACCTTTGAAAATTGTAGAATTGAAGCCGATGGTTCATACGGTTTTGCTGTACATATGACCAAAGAAGCTGATCATAATAAATTTAGTGGTTGTGTAATTCAAGCTAATCCAAGTGTAACTTCAACCTACTCAAATCCATTAGTAATGTCAGGTAGCCCTACGTATTATTACACTGCAGGTAATAATGGTAACTACAACGTATTTGAGGATAATGACTTTATAGGTGGTTATTTTTCTATTGTATGTTACGGAGGTGGTTCAACATCACCAACAGTAGGTAATGAGTTTTATAGAAATACGCACGATCAAATGTATTATTATGGTGGTTATATCTATTATCAAGACAGCCTTGTTTTTCATGACAACGAAGTGAAAAACTTTAGAAATACCTACAACTACGGTATGTTGTTTTACTATCCTTCAAACTTTGATATTAGAAGAAACTACATTACCAGTTACTACTATTCTTACTTATACTACGCCAACTATTACAACTGGAATAGCACATCTCAGTCAACCTTTGCAAATAATACTGTAATTTCTACTGGTACATCGTACAATTTATACGCCTACCGTATGAACAGAACTAACTTTTTCCATAATTCAATGTATGGTAAAGGATCATACCTGGTATACATGCCTTATGGTGTTGAAAATGATATGAGAAATAACATTTTCTACTATGAGGGTTCTACATATGTTCTGTATTTGTATAATAACACGTTTAAAAACTGGGATTATAATGATTACTACATGAACAGCGGAGGTTCTGCTGCTTACGTTTCGGGTTCTGTTTACGGAAGCATTTCAGCGCTTGCGGGTTACAGTGCTGCATACAATCAAAACAACTGGGATTTAGATCCTGCCTGGGTTACTAAAGATGAGGATTTACACATCACCAAAAGCTTCCCTAACATGTTTGGACCGTACGTTGGAATTGATTTAGACGGTGATAAAGATGATAGATGTAAATTGATATCAACAATTGGTAACGATGAGTTGACACAAAGTGCATTACCGCCTTCAGCCAACTTCTTATTGCCTGATACTGCATGGTTAGGTGCTCCTACCGTAATCTTAAATGCTGCTAAACCATCGGTAACTGAAGGTTCAGAGTGGTGGGTAAATGGTAAAATGGTGAGTGATTCAATACACCTTGAGTACACACCAACCAACACAGGAATGGATACGATTACATTAGTTTACTTTAACTGTAGTGGATCAGATACATTAACTAAGTATGTATATGTAAGCCCAATATTAAGAGCACCAAAAGTTGATTTTAGTGCATCGAGCAGAGATATTTACACCAACGAGACAATTACCTTATTTGACCTTTCAGAAAATGGTACTACTCAATGGAGCTGGGATGTTACTCCTAAGTGGGTTTTTAGTTCATTCTTATTGATTAGAGATAGAACATTCTATATGGATTCAACTGAAGCCAACCCTAAAGTAACTTTCGTTTATCCGGGTACTTATGCCATTAAATTAAGAGTAGCCAACTCATTTGGTGCTGACTCATTGGTGAGAACACAATATATTACCGTTAGAGAAGCTGCCGTAATGTGTGATGTAATCAACACATCATCAGCTGATTTTGGTACTGTATTCGATGATGGTGGAAAAGATGGTGGATACTCACCTGGTTTAACAGGATTAAACAGATGTACTTATTCAATTGAAACATGTAAAGGTGAGATTGATTTTGAAGTTGACGTGTTTGATTTAGCCGAAGGCGATTACCTAAAAATTTATGATGGTACAAATGCAGATGGTAAACCACTTTGGGATGCCGCTACCTTCCCTGATGGAATGAACGGTAAGAAATCTGACAACAGCGTTAAATTAACATTTACAGCTACAACGGGTCACGCTTACTTTGATTTTGAGACTGACAACGATGGTCAAACTACAGGAAAAGGTTTTGCAATTAACTGGAATGTAAACCCAATGACTTTTACAAGTCCATCAGCTGATTTTGATTTACCTGATACAGCTTGTGTAGGTTTTGCAACATATTTCGAAAACACTACAACTGGTGTTTATAGCGATGTAGAGTGGGATGTTAATGCTGATGGTTCAGTTGAAGGTTTAGACGATAAATTCGGTTATACTTTTACTTCAACCGGAACTTATGATGTGCAACTTAATGCAAACTCATATTGTGCTCCAAGAGATAGTGTAGTTAAGCAAATTGTAATTATAGATGCTGCTAAAGCACCAACCCCTGACTTTACTTCAACTGTAACTAAAGCTAGTGTAGGTGATACGGTAAGCTTTATGGATATGAGTCAGTACTGTTCAAACTTTACCGAATGGGAAATTTCTCCAGCCAACTACATTTTTGCAAACAATACCAATAGCGCAAGCGAAATGATTGATGTAGTATTTACAAGAGGTGGTTATTACACAATTGAGCTTACAAAAGGTAACACTTTTGGTAAAGATTCAATAGTTAAAACCAACTACATCCAAATCTTAGATTACTGTACTCCTGCGGTTGCTAACTTAAACTCTGACCTTGGAATTACTAGAGTAGAGTTTAACGATATTGACAACTCATCTCAGGCTGGCCGAAATGGTTACAGTAACTACCTAAACATTTCAACTACAGTTGAGAGAGGTCTTTCATACCCATTATCAGTTGAGAGAGGTACTACTAATAATGAAATGACCAGAAAAGTTTGGATTGACTGGAACATAGATGGCGATTTTGACGATGCTGGCGAAATGGTAGCTTCTGAAGCAACTGGTACTAGCCAAGTATTTAACGATACCATAACAATCCCTGCAAGTGCTGAAGCTGGTAAAACAAGAATGAGAATTTCTACCAACTACAAAAATCTTCCTAACCTTGCTTGTGGTCCGCATCAGTTTGGTGAGTTTGAAGATTATACTATTGTAATAAGTGATGAAGACAATACTCCTCCGACCCTTACTTTAACTGTAGCTACTACTGATACTATTGATGTATTTACATCATGGGTTGAGCCAGGATACACTGCAATTGATTTACTTGATGGAGACATTACAGGTGATGTAGTTGTAAATAGCACTCTTGATACTGCTAAAGTTGGTACGTACACCGTTACTTATACAGTTTCTGACGATGCTAACAACATAGCTACTGATTCAAGAACTATTGTGGTTGTAGATAGAGAAAAACCTACTCTAGCCTTAAATGGTATGGATACAGTTGTAATTGATGTAAATACATCATATAACGAAATGGGTACTACATCAAGTGACAACTATGATGCTTCATTAACTGTAAACGCTGCTGGTAATGTAGATACATCAGTAATTGGCGAATACATAGTTGAGTATTGTGTGACTGATGCAAATGGCAATGGTCCTGTATGTGTTACTCGTTGGGTATTTGTACAAGATACAGTAGCACCTGTATTAGCTCTAGTAGGTAGCGAAACTATTGATGTTGAGCAATGTAGCCAATACGCAGATGCTGGTTATACTGTAACTGACAATGATGCTGCTTACATAACAACTGGCGGTACTTACACCGGCAGTACAGAAACGCGCGGTACTTACACTATTACGTATACTGCAACTGATAATGTGCCAAATACATCTTCAGTTACAAGAACAATTAATATTGTTGATACAAAAGCCCCAACTGTTAGCCTTAATGGAAGCATGACAGATACAGTTGAAAGATGGAGCGATTACACTGATGCGGGATATGTAGCAGCTGATTACTGTAACCCAGAATCAGAAGTAAGTGTTGAAGTAGTTGACAAAGTAAATACCCAATCGGTAGGTGTTTACAGCATTACTTACCAAGCTGAGGATGCTTCAGGCAACAAATCATCATTAGTAACAAGACACGTAGTGGTAGTAATGCCAGTAGGATTTGGTGAGTACGAATACACTGATGGATTCGAATTATTCCCTAACCCTACAAGCGGCAGAACTGTAATTGCTACAGACCTGGACGCTGAAAAAGTTGGAAACATAGTTGTTTACAACCTAAACGGACAAGAAGTATTCAGAATGAACCAAGTAACCTTTGGAGCTTCAACAAACGTTGAGCTTAACTTAGGCAATCTTGCTCCTGGTACATATCATGTTCAAATTTCAGGATCTGATGTTTACACAATCAAAAAGCTAGTAATTAGCAAATAGTTAAGTAAACTATCAAATACATAATAGGCCGTCTCATTAATTTGAGACGGCTTTTTTTTGTTTAAAGGGGTTTTGTACAATCCAATTGGCCTTACAGCTTTATATTTAATGGAATGTTGTTTTCAATTTTTTATTTGAGATTAAGAGCACCTTTAAATGGGTTACGTTAACTTCTAATTAAAAGGTTCTCATTGTATATATGGGTTAGAGTGGTTAAAGGTTAATCTGTACCATTTATGCTACGAATTAAGGGAATTAGGAATGATGCCACAATTCACAATAATGGAATGAATACTATCGCTTTTGATCATTAGCGAGAGATTTCAATCACTCCCATCTAAGATTAATATGATTCCCCGTTTTTGTACCACTAAAAAATTTAATTCACATCCAAAACTTGCG